>DATHAP010000223.1 GCA_035489715.1 Actinomycetes bacterium | reverse complement strand
TCCTCCATGGAGGGCCGGGTCGTCGCCCGGTTCGCCGTGCGGGGTGTCCGGCCAGGTAGCTCAGTTGGTACGAGCGTCCGACTGAAAATCGGAAGGTCGGCGGTTCGACCCCGCCCCTGGCCACCACAAACCCTCCGGACCCCTCGACCGGCACTGAAAATCGGAAGGTCCGCGATGCGGCCGCCCAAGTCGCAGGTCAGGGCGGCCGGTTGCTCTTTTGTGAGGGTCGCCTAGCGCTCGATGCCTGCTCCGCTTCCGGGATGCCCGTCAGTCGACGGCTGGCGAGATGGCTCGGTCTTCGGCCAGCTCGGCGAGCAGGTGCAGCTGCTTGGTCATCGACCGGTTGATCATCCGACGGGTCATGGCACGCATACCGGGCTTGAGCCAGTAGGGCACATAGTTGCCGTTGTGGGCGCGGCAGGAGTAGACGATGCGTGAGCCGGCGCCATCGGGCTCCACGTCGTAGCGGTGGACGAAGTGCACCAGCAGCTCCGCACCGTGCCTCCGGTCGAGCCGTGACGCGGTGTGGAACTCGAAGGTCTCGGCATCCGCCACGGTCACCACGGACGTGTCGTGGAACGTGCCGTTCATGTTGGCGCCGGTCGAGCTGAACCGCGCACCGACGGATGCAGGCGCTGCCGGGGCATCGAGCGACAGCAGTCGGAACGTCTTCTGGGGCGAGCGGGTGCCGGCCCACTCGAGATGGGCCGGCAGGTCGCGCAACGCGTCAAGCACCGTCTGCCGGTCGGCCCGAGTCGTCGCGTTCGCTCCGAACGTGATGAGGTGACCAGTGGTGCCCATCACGCGCTCGTTCCAGAAGCGACGGCCGGCTTCGGTTGTGTGGGCTGCACCGCTGCGGACGGCCAGTCGAGCAAGTGGCACGCAGTGTCGCCGACCACCCACGCGTCGTGGCCCGGAAGGATCTCGAACGCGTCCCCCGCGACGAGGTCGGTGTGGGCGCCGTCGTCTGTCTCGACGTGCAGCGTGCCGCTCATCAGGTAGCCGAGGTGATGGACCTGGCAGCTCGCGGTCCCGGCGACCGGCTGGACGTCGTTCGACCAGCGCCAGCCCGGTCGGAACTCAGCCCGTCCGATGGTGTGTGCGCCGATGGTCACGAGCGCATCGGCCCCGTTGGGAAACTCGCGACTCTCGTCTGGCCGATCGAGGTTCTTCACCTGTGGCTTCGTCATGACTACCCCTTCTCGGTCCCGGGTGGTTACCGAGGACGCTAGGGAGCCGGCGACGACCTCACATGAGGAGTTCTCCTCACGGATCCGAGTGATCTCGAGGCGCATGACCTACAGCGTGTCGAGCAGACCGTGCTGCATCGCGAACATGGTGGCCTCGGCACGGCTCGAGGCGCCGATCTTGGTGTAGATGCGCTCGACGTGGTTGCCGGCGGTCTTCGCGGCGATGCCGAGCTGGTCCCCCACGTCTCGCACCGTCGCACCGCGGGCGACGCGCGCCAGGACCTCGATCTCGCGCGGTGTCAGTCCGGCGGGTGCGATCGCCTTGCGACGCCGCGCATGACCGGCCGCGGCGAGTACCCAGTCGACGGCGTCACCCCGCAGCGTGCCCGCCCGTGCCATGTCGCGCAGCTCCCGTGCGGCCTCCTGCTTGCTCATCGCGGCCCGGTGGGGACGCGGCTCGAGCATGGCGTGATAGGCGTCCGCGGCCTCGAGGATGCGCCCGAGCATCGGGATCGTGTTGCCGGCGATGCCGCGCGGGTACCCGCTGCCCTCTGCCCGCTCGTGCGCGGCCGACGCTATCGGCGCGAGGTGCGCCAGGCCGCCGGCCCGTCGCACGATGCGGTCGGTGTAGTAGGCGTGCAGCTGTGCGCGTTCCATCTCTGCCTCGGTGAGCGGGCCGGGCTTGTCCCAGATGGAGTTGGGCACGCCGTTGCGGCCCAGGTCGTGCAGCAGCGCCGCACGGCGAAGCGTCGTGACGTCCGCCTCCGGCAGACCGGCATGGCGGGCTGCCGTTGCCGCGAGGTGGGCGACACCGCGCGAGTGGCCGGAGAACCACGGCGACTTGAGGTCGGCGTAGTCGGCAACGACCTCCAGGGCAGCGTCCAGCTCCGGCTCAGTGAGCGGCGGCCGTGGTCGCGGCTCGGCCGCGATCACGGCGTTCCACGACGACTCATCGGCGAGCGACTCGAGGACCTCAGCGGCAGCCCTGTCCCACGCCTCGACGAGGCTCGGGTCGAAGAACGTCCCGGCGCCCGCCCTCACCCGGTCGACGGCGCCCTGGATCCCCTCCTCGCGGTGCCAGACCTCGATGCCGTCGGCCATCTGGCACAGCTGCATGGGCAAGACGATCCGATCGCCTCCGAGCCCGCGCGGTATCCCCTTGCCGTCCCAGCGCGTGAACGTCTGGCCGAGCGCCTCGGAGATACGGGGGTCGAGGCCGACCCGGTCGCCGAGGCGACCGCTGACATGGCAGTGCGCGATGAGCGAGTCCTGCACCGCGCGCATACCCGTCCGCATCAGGTCGGCGGGCACCCGTAGCCGGTCGGCCGTCGACCGGTCGTTGCCTGCGCGGCCGAGGTGGTATCGCAGCTGGGAGAGCGCCGACGGTCCGACGTCGTGCCACCGCGACCGCCAGGCGATGTCGTCACCGAATAGCGGCGTCAACTCGTACGACACCCCCGTGCAGCCGACCGTCACGAGAAGGGTCACCCAGTAGGTGGTCTCGAGGTCGTCGTCGCTCACCTCCAGGTGGCGGGCGAACCGGGTCGCGATCACGCACGACCGGAGCACGTGCTCCATCGGCTGACCCAGCCCTAGGTCGGCCCCGAGCGAAACCGCGGCGATGACCTCGGACAGTCGCACGCCGGAGCTCTTCTCCACGCCTACCCCCTCGCTCCTCTGCGACATGCTGGAGACGGTAGGCCACGCCGAACGTCCGCACGATCAGCGACGAGCATCGTGCCGGCGTCACATGGGCACGGGCTGACCCGGCTGCTCCGGTCCGATCCGGTACGGCCGCATCATCTCGTTGTCCTCGTGCTCGACGATGTGGCAGTGCCACACGTACTGCCCAGGTGTCGTGAAGGTCGCCCGGACCCGCGTCACCTCTCCCGGCAGCGCGACGACCGTGTCCTTGACCCCGGACTCCCACGGCTCCGGTGGCCGGACCTCCCCTGAGGGCTGCAGCGGTCGAGCGACCTCGTCGTCGTCAGCCAGCACGAGTCCCTCACGGTTGACGACCTCGAAGGCGACCTCGTGGACGTGCATGGGATGGGCGTCGGCCGTGGTGTTGTAGACCTCCCAGACCTCGGTGTCGCCGAGATCGGGGTTCTCCGAGACCGGGTCCATCCACAGCCGTTCCACCGTGATCCCCCCGGTCACGCTGCCCAGAAGCGCCTCGACCGGTCCCTCGACCTCTTCACCCGAAGCGTTCCGCCCGGTTCCCGCCTTTTCGATGAGTGCCAACGGGCGGGTCCGGTGCTCCGCCGGCAACGGGGCCAGGGGCGGCAGCTGAAGGAACCGCGGCGGAGTGGTGGGATCCGGTGCCGCAGCCGGCACGACCCGGAACTGCAGGATCTGGCCGGTGGTCGACGGGTCGGCCGACTCGAAGCCCTCCGGCGGCTCACCTGGCTCGCCGCCGCCGAACGGTTCGTCGGGACCGGCGTTGCCCAGGACGAAGTGACCCGTCTTCACCTTGCTGAAGTCGACGATGAGATCCGCGCGCTCGGCCAGCCCCATCAGCAGCTGGTTGTGGTTGTCGGCGGTCAGGTTGACCGGGCTGGAGAGGAAGCCGCCCTCATTGCCGACGGCCCAGACCTCGGCGCCGGGGATCTGACTGAAGTCGAGGACGAGGAAGCGCGACTGGCAACCGTTGAGGAAGCGGAACCGGTAGCGCCGCTGCTCCACCGTCTGGAACGGCCAGGTGTTGCCGTTGGCCATGATCGTGTCGCCGAAGAACTCCGGGTTCCAGATCGGGGAGAAGTCCCCACCCGGGATGTAGTCCTCGACGAGTCCGTCGAAGAAGGCACGCGAGTCGGGGTAGAACAGCGACCCGTCGGTCCTGAACGACCGGTCCTGGATCGCGATCGGGATCTCGAAGTAGGTCTTGTTCGAGGGAAACGCGTCGCCCTCCCTCGGCGCGGGGCCGGGGAGCACCGCCACCGAGCCGTCGCGGCTGTCCCGCACCGCCTTGTCGCCGTCCGGGCCGCCCCGGATCAGGTAGAAGCCGGCCGGACCGGCATAGACGTTCAGCCGGGTCATCCCCAACGTGTGGTCGTGGTACCAGTTGGTCGAGGCTCGGTCCGGGTTCGGGTACTGGAACGTTGCCTGACCCGGCTCCCACGACACGCCGTAGGCAGCGGCCGCCTTCGTGGCGAAGAAGTCGTACCAGGTTCCGTGCGTGGCGTATCCGCCCGGGATGTTCTTAGCCGCGGGCAGGAACCACGCCTCGGGGTAGCCGTCGCTCTCGTCGCCGACCCCGACGGCTCCGTGGACGTGCGTGACGAGCGGGACCGGGCCGCGGTACGGCTCCGGAGTCTCAGTGAACCTCGGCCTGGTGTCCCGTCCCGCCGTCCCGCCCGGCGGGTTGGCCCAGTGCAGCGTGGGGTCGACCGGCAGCAGGTGCGGCAGGTAGCGGCCATCGGCGTCGACCAGGTCGTTGATCCACCTCACCCGGACCGGCCGGTCGTGCGTCGCCTCGATGGTGAGGGACGGCGCGTGGTGCACCAGCAGACCGCGACGGCTCGCAGCTTGGACTGCGCCGTAGCCCCACACGGTGGTCGGCGGCAGTTCCGGAGGAAGGATCTGCTGCTCGAGCTGACGCACCGAGATCTCGTAGTAGTCCGCCGGCTTCCCGCCGCGCTGGGCGAAGGTGCCTGCCCGCGGCATGACCGGCGGGATGAGCATCGGGGTCCGGAACTTCGGGATGTCCCCACCGCACAGGACACCGGCGTCGGCCACCTGGGCCAGCGCCCGCCTGGTGCCGTCGGGCAGGTAGACGTACAGCGCGAAGCCCACCCCGGCCCCGCCGACCGCTTTCACGAAGGAGCGTCTGCTCACCGACCGAGTCGCTGCTGCCATGTAAGCCGCCATGGTGACCAACCCCAGTAGGTCGTGGGCGCAGCACGCGGGGTGCGAACGGCAAGCCCTGGTCCCGGCCTTCAATGTCATCCTCCGGGCAGAGCACTTCCAGAGTCGTTGGACCCGGCGGGACACAGGCCGACCGTCACAGTCCGGCCGGGACCTGACGATGTGTGCAGAGGTCGTCGACACGCGGCTACGAATCCGGTGGTCTAGAGGAAGGTCTTTCCTTCGCCGCGGTAGGTCGGGACCTCGTCGAGGACCCGATCACCGCTGATGAGCAGCAGCGTGGAGAAGCGCTCGGCGAGCTCGCCGGCCTTCGCGTGCCGGAAGTAGACGCGGTCACCGACGGCAAGCCGGTCGGCGGCAGGACCACCCAACGGCGTCTGCACCTCGCCTGCTCCCTCGGTGCCGGTCAGTCGCAGCCCCGGCGGCAGCGACGGCAGCGGCAGCCGGTCTCGACCGGCCGCGCCGGACGCGATGTAGCCGCCGCCGAGCAGCGTCGCCACACCCGGCCCCGGCCGACGGACCACCGGCAGCACGAAGTACGCCGCCGGCTGCAACGCCAGTGACCGATAGGTGTCGAACAGCGTCGACGCATAGAGGCCCGACCCTGCCGACAGCTCGGTCGCCACGCCAGCCGCAGAGGTCCGGGACAACGAGCCCGTCCCCCCGCCGTTGACCAGCTCCAGGAGCTGCCCGTGCTGGGCCAGCTCACGACGTACGGCGTCGACGACGGCAGGGAGCCGACGACCGAGCGCGCGCATCGACGCGCGCTGCATCGCCCGGATCGCCGCGCTCCGCACCGGACGCCCGGGCACCCGGTCGCCCACCCCGGCGACCTGACCCTCGTAGGCCATCAGCCCGACCACCTTCAGGGCCGGGTCGGCGGCCAGCGACCCCACCAGCGCAACCGCCTGCGCCGGCGTCACCACCGGCGACCGCCGCGGTCCGACGACCATGCCTCGCACCGGACGCCACGACGCGTCGATGTCCACCGCGACCGGCAGCCGGACCCGCGCGTTCCGCGCCGCCGACGACACCAACGACGCCACCTCGACCGAGTCGACCATCAGCACGATGCGGCCGGCGCCCTGCTCCCGCGCCCGCCAGGCCACCGATGACAGCGCCGCGCGGTCGACGCTCGGGTAGGCGACGAGCACGTCATCGATGCCGTGCCAGGCGAGGTGCAGCGCCTCAGCCGGGGTGAAGGCAAGCACCCCGCGGAACACCGACCCCGACGCCCCGCCCACTCGCGGGTGCGCCAGTGCGCGCTTCACCAGCGACGCGCAGCGCAGCGACTTCGAGGCCACCCGCACCGGCAGCCCGCCGGCCTGTCCGAGTAAATGCGCCGCGTTGGCATCGAACGCGTCCAAGTCGACGAACGCCAGGGGGCCAACCCGGTCCCCCAACGCCGTCTCGTAACGCGCCAGCAGGTCGCTCATCGCAGGCCCAGCGTCCGCGCCAGGTGGTCGTTCAGGAACACGCCGGACGGGTCCAGCCGCGACCGCACCGCCGCGAACCGCTCCCATCCCGGGTAGCGCGGCGCCAGCACCGACGCGTCGGCGCGGTGCCGCTTGCCCCAGTGCGGCCGCCCGTCGAGTGCGAGCATGACCTCCTCGACCAGCGAGAAGTACTCCTCGAACGGCGCGCCGACGTACTGGTGCACCGCGACGTACGCGGTCTCGCGGCCGTGCGCCGTCGACAGCAGCGCGTCGTCGCCGGCGAGGAAGCGCACCTCGATCGGGAACGACACCGGCAGCCGCCGGCGCTCGACCAGCGACAGCACCGACGACAGCGCCTCCACGGCACAGTCACGCGGCAGTGCCCACTCCGACTCGACGAAGCGCACCCTGCGCTCGCTGCAGAACACCCGGTGGCTGTCGTCGAGCCGGGTGCTGCTGCCCATCGCGGCGCCAGTCAGCCGGGCCAGCGTCGGCTGCGACGACGGGAACCGGCGACCTGTCCGCTGCACCAGCTCGAGCGCCCGGTTGTTCAGCAGCTCGTCGGTCAGCCAGGTGCGCCACGCCGGTGGCGGCGCGGCCGACTCGTCGGTCCGGTCCGACGTCATCACCAGCGCGCGGCCCGACCACGGCACCGCGTAGAACTCGACGTGGTCGTGGCGGGCCAGCAGATCGTCGAGCCCGGCCAGCACGTCGCGCAGCGGCTGCGGCTCCTCCCGCTTGCGCAGCCGGAACGCCGGCACCGTGCGCAGCGACACCTCGGTCAGGACACCGAGGGCGCCGAGCGACACCTGGGCGGCGGGCAGCAGGCCCGGCACCAGCTCCGGCACCGAGGGGTCGGCCAGCCGGTGCACCGCCCCGTCGGCCGCGACCAGCCGGCCGTCGACCAGCGCCGACGACAGGTTGCGGTAGGCGGCACCGGTGCCGTGGGTCGCCGTCGCCAGCGCGCCCCCAACCGTCTGCTTGTCGATGTCGCCGAGGTTCTCCAGCGCCCGGCCGTGCGCATGCAGGGCGACCGACAGGTCGTGCAGCGTCATGCCGGCCTGCACCCGAGCGACGCCGTCCGCGGACACGTCGAGCAGCCGGTCCAGCGCGCCCAGGTCCAGCTGCACGCCGTCGGTCACGCACAGCGGCGTGAACGAGTGACCCGACCCGACCGGCCGCACCACCAGCCCGTCGGCTGCGGCCCGGCAGACCGCGTCCACGACGCCCGCCTCGTCGACCGGGCGCTCCATCCGCCGCGGGGTGCACGACTGGTCGCCGGACCAGTTGCGCCACAGACCGGGACCCGCCACGCGGTGGACCCTAGCCCGGGTGGCTCAGCCGGCCGACCTCTGGCGCGGCGGCACGTTCTGGTTGCGGCGGAAGAGGTTCTCCGGGTCGTACGTCGCCTTGACCGCCTGCAACCGCTCCCAGGTGGCGCCCGGGTAGGCCGCGCGGACCCGCTCCTCGCCCTCGTCGGCCAGGAAGTTGGCGTAGGCACCCGCGTCACCGGTGTCCAGCAGCGCGCTGGTCTCCTCGATCCACTGCTGCTTGGCCGCCTTGTCGTCCGGCCCGTCGTAGAACGCCGCCACGTTGGCCATCACTCGGCCCGAGCGGTGGTTGTAGGCCGTCGCGTCCGGCGCCACGCGCGAGATCGCACCGCCGAGCACCCGCATCTGCACGGCCCGCAGCGCCGCGTCCGACGACTCCAGCGCGTCGAGCACCGCCTTGGCGCAGCCGACGTCGACGCCGTCGAGGAACATCGTCCGTGCCACCGCGAGCGGGTGGTAGTCGGGGTCCTCCGGCGGGAAGAGATCCGCGTAGGCCTTCGGCCCCACCATGTCGGCCAGCGGCTCGGCCAGCCCGACGAAGGGCGCCAACGCCGCTGGGCCCTGCTCGACGTCACCGGCCCAGCAGAGCACCGCCATGATGACGATCGAGCCGTGCACCGACGCGTCGACGAAGGGCAGCGGCGGGCAGTTCATCACGTTGGCGATCGAGCTCAGCTCGTCCGGCGCCTCCTCGGCCGCGGCCAGGAAGCCGGCCACCGCCTCGGCCGTCGCCGGCAGCACCAGCATCCCGCCGTAGACCTGCGGCAGCTCGGCCAGCCGGAGCCGGAAGCGGGTCACCACCCCGAAGTTCCCGCCGCCGCCGCGGATCGCCCAGAAGAGCTCCGGCTCGGTGTCGGCGTCCACCCGGCGCACCTGCCCGTCGGCGGTGACCACGTCGGCGGCGATCAGGTTGTCGATCGTCAGCCCGTGCTTGCGCGCGAGGTAGCCGACGCCGCCGCCGGTCACCAGGCCACCGAGCCCCACCGACCCGGTGTCGCCGAAGCCGACCGCCAGCCCGTGCTTCGCCGCCTCGGCGGTGAACTCACCGGCCGTCACCCCCGACTCGACCCAGCCCGTCCCCGCGTCTGCGTCGATGTCCATCCGCTTCATGTCGCGCAGGTCGAGCACGATGCCGTCGTCGACGGTGCTGTGCGCCGCGCCGCTGTGCCCGCCGCTGCGCACGGCGAGAGCGAGCCCGTTGTCCCGGGCGTAGCCCACGACGGCCGCCACGTCGGCGTCGTCGACCGGCCGGGCGATGACGGAGGGATGGGGATCTGTCCCGCCGAGCATCACGACGCGGGCCGCGTCGTAGCCGTCGTCGGCCGCGGTCAGGACGCGGCCGGTCATCCGCGACCGGAGGTCGCCTGCGGCGGAAGGTGTGGTGGTGGTGGACATCTGATCTCCTTGCAATGTGCTGGACCGTCCGGCCCCCAGGTTGCGAGCCTTCGCCAGACAGACGGGCTCGCACAAGGGAAATCATCGGTGGAGGCACTGACAGTGGTGGAGATCGAGCAGGTGCGGCCCGAGGACCACGAAGCAGTCACCGCGGTCGTCGGCGCCGCCTTCGTCCACCAGCCCGAGGTGCCCGACCTGGTGCGGCTGATCCGCGACTCCCCGCAGTACGTCGCGGAGCTGGAGCTCGTGGCCCGCGTCGAGGGAGCCGTGGCCGGGCACACGATGATCAGCCACGCGGCCCTGGTCGACGCCGACGGCACCCGCCACGACGTACTCACGCTGTCACCGCTCTCCGTCGCCCCCCAGCACGAGCGCCAAGGCATCGGCAGCGCCCTGGTATGCGAGGCACTCGCCCGCGCCGAGCGCACCGACGCGCCGCTGATCCTCCTCGAGGGCAGCCCGGCCTACTACCCGCGCTTCGGCTTCACCGACGCCCGGCCGCACGGCATCACGTTCGACCTGCCCGACTGGTCAGCGCCCGAGGCAGGCATGGTCTACCTCCTGCCGCGCTACGACCCGGCGGTGCGCGGCCGCGTCGACTACCCGCCTGCCTTCGCCACCCTCGGTGGCCACTGAGGTGCCCAAAGTCGAGTCGTGGTCGCGGGAGGACCCGGGCGTGCTGGTGCTGCCGTCCGGGCGGCTGGTGCGCGGCCGGGGTCTGCGCCACCCGCTCCCCGGCGGATCGCTGCCGACGTACGCCCTCTACCTGCTGGGCCGGGAACCCTCTCCCCAGGCCTGGCCGAGCACCTGGCTGCGCTGGCCGGACTTCCGGCTGCCCGCCGACCGCGACGAGGCGGCGGCGGCCCTCCGCGACACCCTCGCGCGGCTCACCGAGGACCGGGTCGAGGTCGCGTGCAGCGGCGGCCGCGGCCGCACCGGCACCGCGCTGGCCTGCCTGGTCGCCCTCGACACCGGCACGACCGAGGGCGCCGTCGACTGGGTCCGTGCGCACTACGACCCGCGCGCGGTGGAGACGCCGGCCCAGCGGCGCTACGTCGCCCGCTTCCTCGACGACGCAGGGGCCGGGCTCAGCTGACGCCGTCGTCGGCCTCGATGCTGCCCATCACGCGCAGCTTGCGGCGGGTGCGCTGGTAGAACGACGTGACTCCGAGCCGCACCAGGTGGGCGGCCGCCGGCACCAGCGCCAGCGCGATCGAGTCCCCGGCGCGGACCTCGGCGGCCACCCTGCCGTCCACCTCGACCGCCAGCACGCCGCTGGACGGCAGCAGGTCCAGCCGCAGCGGCTCGTCGGCGGCCAGCAGAAGCGCCCGGTTGAAGGACGCGTGCGCGGCGGCCGGGATGACGAGCAGCCCCTCGACCGAGGGCGACACGATCGGGCCGCCCGCCGCGTAGCTGTAGGCGGTCGAGCCGGTGGGAGTAGCCACGACGATCGCGTCGGCGGCGTACCGCACGAAGCCCTCGCCCGAGACGGTCACCTCGACCGCGGCCACCCCGTCGCCCGGGATGCGCACCAGCGCAACGTCGTTGAAGGCGATCGAGGTGGAGCCGTCGGGCAGGACCGCCTGCACGGCCGCCCGCCGCTCGACCCGGAACCGGTGCTCGTCGATGGCGGTCAGCGCGTCCGGCAGCTCGGGCACATCCACCTCGGCGAGGAAGCCGAGCCGGCCGAGGTTGACGCCGAGGACCGGCACCGGCGCCACCCCCGGCGCCGACCGGCACAGCCGCAGCGCCCGCAGCACCGTGCCGTCACCACCGAGGCTGACCACCAGGGTCGACCGGCGGGCCAGCTGCTCCTCGGTCACCGGCTCGGCGTCGCAGTCGAGCCGCGCCACCTCGTCGACCAGCCCGAGGACCGGGAGCCCGCGCGTCTGCGCCCACTCGATCAGGGTGTCCACCGCGAACTGCGAGTCGCGCCGCGGGTGCAGCACCAGCCCCACCGCACCGACAGCGCCCATGTCCGTGGAGAGTAGGGCGTCTCCGGTGACTACGCTCGGAGGGCGGGGAGGCGTGACCAGGAAGGTGGTGGCCGGCATGACCGACCAGCCCGACGACGTGACCGAGGACGACGGCGTGCTCGAGCCGTCGGACTCCCTCGAGGACGACGACCTGCGCTCCGACGTGCTCGACACCGGCATCGACGCCGGCGAGGGCTATCGCGGCGCCACGCGCTACGGCACGACGGCCGAGGAGGAGCGGCGGGGCGAGAGCCTCGACCAGCTGCTCGCCGAGGAGGAGCCGGACGTCGGTGCCGACGGCGAGGAGTGGTCCGACGAGGACGACCCGCGCGACGACGACCACGTGTCCGACCCGCGCAGCGGCCGGCTGGTCGCCCCCGACGAGGGTGCGCACGGTGACGACGAGGCCGACGTGGTCGCCCTGGACGTCGGCATCGACGGCGGAGGCGCCGGCGCCGAGGAGGCGGCGGTCCACCTCGTCGAGGACCCGCCCTACCGCTGACGGCTGATGACGTGACCGGCGCACCCGAGGCCGAGCTCCCGCGCGGCACCGACGACGAGACCGAGCTGCTCCTGGGCTGGCTCGGCTTCCTGCGCGGTGCGGTGCTGCGCAAGGTGGACGGCATCGACGAGGCCGCCGCCCGCTGGACCCCCGACGGCCGGCTGATCCCGTTGATCGGCGTGGTCAACCACCTGACCCGGGTCGAGTGGCGCTGGATCGACGGCGCGATGCTCGGCCACGATGTCGACCGCAGGGAGGAGGAGTTCCGTCCCGGCCCGGAGCTGACGCTCGAGGCCGCGGTGCGCGCCTACCGTGAGCGGGCGGTCGCCACCGACGAGGCGGTACGTCGCATCGGCGACCTGGGCACGCCCTGCCTCGAGGGGTCGGACGACGACCCGATGGACCTGCGTTGGGTGATCCTGCACCTGGTCAACGAGACGGCCCGGCACGCCGGCCACGCCGACGCGACCCGCGAGCTGCTGGACGGCACGACCGGTGAGTGAGCCGGGGATGCCAGGGCCGTCGGGGCTGCCTGGGCCGCCGGCGCTGCCGCGGTTCGTGCTGCACGAGCACCGCAAGCCGCAGCACCACTTCGACCTGCGGCTGGAGGAGGACGGGGTGCTGCGGTCGTGGGCCGTTCCTCGTGGGATGCCCACCGACACCAAGCACAACAAGCTCGCCGTGCACGTCGACGACCACGGTCTCGACCACGTCGACTACCAGGACGCCGACAAGTCGATCGCCGACGAGGGCACCTGGGAGGAGCACGACCGCACCGACCGGCGGATCCTCTTCACCTTGCACGGCCGTGCGTCGTCACGCCGCTACGCGCTGATCAGGACCGACAGCGACTGGCTGCTCCACCTGACGAAGGACCAGCCCGCCGGCTGAGTGGCGTTCACGGGCCGAGCGCGACGACGTACGGCCGCAGCGGTGCGGCTGGGCCGCGGGATTGATCACGTGAACATGATCGATGCACCCCGTGCACGGTGGATACGCCGTGCACCGAGTGGCATGACCACGTGAACGTGATCATTCGCGGCAGCGCCGGCTGGGTCGCGGGCGCGGACGAGCGCGACGACGTACGGCCTAGCGGACCGGGAGGTGGTACTCGCGGCGAACGCTGGACGGGGAGGCCGACAGGTCGGCGCCGTAGACGTGCAGCGAGATCGCGGTCTCGTCGCCGGTGTTGTGCACCATGTGGATGTCGCCGGGAGGGGCGAAGCCGCTGACGTCGCCGACGCCGTTGGCCGCCCGGCCGATCTCGCTGAGGTGGTCTCCGTGGTCGCGGTAGAGCGTCTCGAACTCCACGCCCTGGATCACGCCGACCGTGCACCACGCGATGTGGTCGTGGATCTCGGTCAGCTGGCCCGGCCGCCACACCACCGCGATGAGCGAGAGCCGCTCCTCGGTGTGCAGGATCACCCGGGAGTACGTCGTCGGGTCACCCACCCGCTCGTCCGGGGTGAGCACGTCGACGCCGGGCATCTCGGCCCGCATCAGGTCGGCGACCGCGAAGGCGGTGCGCCGGGCCGGGCCGTCGAGGTCGACGCCGTCGTGGATCCGGCCGACCAGCCGGTCGAGACCGGGGCGGGTGCGCAGAGGGGTCGCGGTGGGGGCCATGCACTCCACGGTGCGCGCCAGAACTCATCGCGTCCAATGCCTATCCTCGTGCTGATCCATAGATAGAGTTGATACGTGCTGGACCTGGCCCGGCTGCGGGTGCTGGCCGCCGTCGCGCGGCACGGCTCGGTGACGGCCGCCGCCCGCGAGCTGCACTACTCCCAGCCCTCGGTCAGCCACCACCTGGCCAAGCTCGAGGCCGAGACCGGCGCCCAGCTGCTGCAGCGGGTCGGCCGCGGGGTCCGGCTGACCGAGGCCGGACGGCTGCTCGCCGAGCGGGCCGCCGAGATCCTGGGCCGGGTCGACGCGGCCTCGGCTGAGCTGTCGGCCCACGTCGGGCTGGACGCGGGGCGGGTGCGGCTGGCCGGCTTCTCCTCGGCGCTGAGCACCATCGCGCCGGCCGCCGCGGCCGCGCTGGGGCAGCGGCACCCCGGGCTGGAGCTCAGCCTGGTCGACGCCCACCCCGACGAGGCGCTGGCCATGCTGCGCGCCGGGCACGTCGACGTGGCGGTGGTCTTCCGCTACCACGACGCGACCGACGACGACACTGACGTCCGGCTGCACCACCTGCTCGACGACCCGACCTACGTCGTGGGCACCGACCCGGTCAACACGGTGGCCGGGCACCGTCGCTCGCGCTGGATCGGCGGCTGCGAGCGGTGCCGCAGCCACCTGCTGACCGTCTGCGCCGGCGAGGGCTTCGAGCCGACCATCGGCTACACCACCGACGACGTCGTCGCCATGCAGTCGCTGGTGGCCGCCGGCATGGGCGTGGCGATCCTGCCCGGCATGGCCCTGCGCGCCCACCGCGCGGACGGCGTCGTGGCGACCGAGCACGAGGGGGCGCCGCGGCACGTCTTCGCCGCCACCTACGGCGAGCCGCCCGACCCGCCCGCGACGGCCGCCGTGCTGGCCGCGCTGGCCGAGGCGGTCTGATGCGCTTCGCCGACCGCGCCGACGCCGGTCGCCGGCTGGCCACGGCGGTGGCGGGACTGCTCGCCGACCGGCCGGAGCTCGCCCGTCGGCCTCCGGTCGTCCTGGGGCTGCCGCGCGGCGGGGTGCCGGTGGCCGCCGAGGTCGCCCGCGAGCTCGGCGCGCCGCTGGACGTGCTCGTGGTCCGCAAGCTCGGACTGCCCGGTCAGCCGGAGCTCGCGATGGGCGCGATCGCCGGGGTCGCCGGCGACATCGAGGCCGTACGCAACGACGCCGTCCTCGCCCTGTCACCGGTCGACGAGGAGTCGTTCCAGGACGTGTACGCCGACGAGGTGGCCGAGCTGCGCCGCCGGGAGTCGGCCTACCGCGGCGACCGGCCGCCCGCCACGGTCGAGGGGTGCACCACCGTGGTCGTCGACGACGGGCTGGCCACCGGCTCCACGATGCGGGCAGCGGTCACCGCGGTGCGGCACGGTCGGCCGGCCGCCGTGGTCGTCGCGGTGCCGGTCGGGTCCCGCGACACGTGCGCCCGGCTGGCCGGCGAGGTCGACGAGGTCGTGTGCCTCACCAAGCCGCGCGCCTTCACCGCCGTCGGCCAGGCCTACCTGGACTTCTCTCCCACCAGCGACGACGAGGTGCGCCGGGCCCTGGCGGAGGTGTCGGGGTGAGCGGGCCGGTCGTCCCCGCGGCGGCCCAGCGGGTCGGCGGGCTGCTGCTCCCGCGGGCGGTCGCCGGCCACCCAGCGCTCGAGCTGTGCAACACGCTGGCCGGGTGGGGCGAGGACGGGCCGGGTGAGTACCTGACGACGTACGACCACCTGGCGGTCTGGTCGGCGACCGTGGGGCTGGTGCCGGCGGCGACGGCGCGCCGGCTGCGGCGGGCGGCGGCCCAGACGCCCGGCCGCGCCGCCGATGCCCTGACCGAGAGCCGGGCGCTGAGAGCGGACTTCTATGCGGTGCTGACCCGGCCGCGACCGCCGCGGCCCGCGCTGGACCGGCTGACCGAGCGGGTCCAGGACGCCGGTGCCGCCAACCGTGTCGGCTGGTCGCGCTCCTCAGGGCTCGGGCTCGAGCCGGGCACCGAGTCGCTCGACCTGCCGGTGCGGGCCTTCGCCGGCGCGGCGCGACGGCTGGTCGAGGACGGGCTGGCCGGGCAGGTGCGGCGGTGCCCCGGCGCCGGGTGCGGCTGGCTGTTCCTCGACGAGGGCCGCGGCCGGCGGTGGTGCGTCATGGCGATCTGCGGCAACCGCGCGAAGGCCCGGCGGCACGCGGCCCGGCAGCGCAGCGGCCTTTCTTGACCGACCTACAAGCCGTCGACCGCGGCGGCGCAGTCGATGACCAGCTGGGCGGCCTCGCGCCGGTACTCGCGCAGCAGCTCGACACGTCGCTGGCCCTTGGTCGCCAGCGCGGAGGTCTGCTCGGCCAGGTCCTCGACCTCGCGGGCCTGCTGCAGCGTCCCCTTCGTCGGGAAGTCGCGGATCTCCAGCGCGATGGTGCCGGCCACGGCGGCGATGTTGCTGCGCACCGCGTCGTCGAACTCCTGGTGCTGCTCCTGGCCGGCAGCGCGCAACGTGTTGTCGGCGTAGGCGATCGCGGACACCGCCTGCTGGCAGCCGTCGCCCGCGTCGGTGTAGCGCCCCAGCTCGTCCGACAGTGGAGCCTTGTCGTCGCCGCTGCAGCCGCCGAGCGCGCCGGCGGTCATCCCCACGGCGATCGCGACAGCCAGGAGTCTCGTCGCCTCTGCGCGCCGTCGCGTCACCCGTCCGACCACCTAACCGTTGAGCGATCGTGGGCAGGTTAGCAGCGACGTACCCCGTCCCAGGCGCCCGCGGACCACGGGTGCGTGGTCGGCGGGCGCGCCGGTAGGTGGGTCAGCCGACGAGCTCGCGGGCCCGCTCCTCGGCCCGCGGCCCGGGCAGCTCGACGACGGGGCCGGTGCCGTGCGCGTCCAGGTCCGGCAGCACCCGGTCGAGCCAGCGCGGGAGGTACCAGTTGCGGTCGCCGAGCAGCGCCATGGTCGCCGGCACGAGCACCAGCCGCACGAGGGTCGCGTCGATCGCGATCGCGGTCGCCAGCCCGATGCCGATCATCTTGATGACCACGGCCGGGTCGAAGGCGAAGCCGAGGAACACCAGCACCATGATCAGCGCGGCCGAGGTGATGACCCGCGCGGTCGACGACAGGCCGGTCACGACGCTGCCCCGACTGTCCCCGGTGCGCAGGAACTCCTCGCGCACCCGGCTCAGCAGGAAGACCTCGTAGTCCATCGACAGCCCGAAGAGGATCGCGAACATCAGCACCGGGACGTACGCCGCGATCGGCACCGGGCCGGGCAGGCCGAGAAGGTCGGCGCCGCGCTCGGTCTGGAAGAGCAGTGTGATCACGCCGTACGCCGCGCCCACCGAGAGCAGGTTGACCACGGCGGCCTTGGCCGGCACGACCAGCGACCGGAACGCCAGCACCAGCAGGACGAACGACGTGGCGATGACGACCGCGACGACGACCCAGAGGTTCTCGGCCAGCACCGACGAGAAGTCGTCCATCGTGGCCGTGAAGCCGCCGATGTAGACCCCGTCGGCCGTCGAGTCGCGCAGGTCGTCGATGAGCGCCAGCGTCGCGTCGTCCTGGGGTCCGGTCGTCGGCGTGGCGGTGATGACGGCCGTCGAGCCGTCCTCGGACACCGCCGGCTCGGTGACGGCGAGGATGCCGTCGGTCGTCGCGAGCTGCTGCTGCAGGTCGGCGAGCCCGTCCTGGCCCACCTCGGTCAGGTCGACCGCGACGAGCAGCGGGCCGTTGGAGCCGGGCCCGAAGCCGTCGGCCACCAGGTCGTAGGCCTGCCGGATCGTGGTGTCCTCGGCCTCGTTGCCGGCGTCGCTGGTGCCGATCTCCATGCCGAAGGCCGGCAGTGCCAGGGCGACGAGGACGACGGCCGAGCCGACCAGCCAGGCCAGCGGGCGCCGCGAGACGGTGTGCGCCAGCCGGGCCGCGGTCGGCGAGTGGCTCGCCGCCGCCTCGAGGTGGCCGGTGCGCCGGGCCTTGCGGCTGTAGACCCGCAGGCCGGCCAGACCGAGCAGCGCCGGCAGCAGCGTGACGGCTGCCGCTACGGTCAGCAGCACGACGATGCCGGTCGCGTAGCCCATCGAGCTGAAGTTGGGCACGCCGGTGAACTGCAGCCCCGACAACGCGAGCAGCACCGTCCCGCCGGCGAAGACCACCGACTGGCCGGCAGTCGCGTTGGCCTGCGCAGCCGCGTCCGGGACGGCGAGGCCGCGGGCCAGGGCGTCGCGGTGGCGGGTGACGATGAACAGCGCGTAGTCCACGCCGACGCCGATGCCGATCATCGAGCCCAGCGTCGGCGACACGGTCGAGACGTCCATCGTGCCGGCGAGCACGGTGATGCCGGCGGTGCCGACACCGAGCCCGACCAGGGCGACTCCGATCGGCAGCCCGGCAGCCACGACGGAGCCGAAGGCGAGCAGCAGGATCAGCAGGGCGGCGCCGATGCCGATCAGCTCGGCGGTGCCGCCGGGCGAGGCCACGTTCTCCGGCACCTGGCCGCCGAACGCCACCTGGTAGCCCGCGTCCTCGATCGGGGCACCGGCCTCCTCGAGGGCGACCAGCCCCTCGTCACCGGCGAAGTCGGTGACCGGGACGTCGTACTGCACCGCGATGATCGCGGTCCGGCCGTCGGCGCTGAGAACGGGGGGCGACACGGTGCCGGCGCCGTCCATGTCAGCCAGCCGCGCGGCGGCGGCGTCGAGCGGTGCCCGGTCGAGGCGGCCGGTCTCGGTGTGCGCCACGACCCGGGCGTCGGCGCCCGCCATGGCCGGGAAGCGCTCGCTGAGCAGGTCGTACGCCTGCTGGCTCTCGCTGCCCGGGATCGTGTAGTCGTCGTTCAGGGCGCCGCCGACGGTGCCGGCCAGGCCGGCCATCGCGATGACGACGACCACCCAGGCGCCGATCGTGCGCCAGGGGTGCCTGGCTGCGGAGCCGCCGATGCGGTGGAGGAAGCGGGACATCTAGGACTCTCCCTGTGGGGACCTGTGTCGGTGTCGGCCACCACCGTGCGGGAGTCCACTGGGAAGGCACTTGCAGCCGTCTTGCACCCCGGGAGTCCACAACGGGGGGCGTGGACGACGAAGAGCCGCCTCAAGTGTCGGAGGCGGCTCTGTCGGTCGTGCTGTCGCGCTTTCGTGCTGCCGCGGTCTCGTGCTGCCGCGCTCTCGTGGGGGGAACGCGGTAGTGCGGAGGGACTAGGGGCGCAAGCGCTCGTCAGGGCTCGTTGCGGGGCGCCGGGATGCCGGCGAGCAACGCGCGGACCTCGGACTCCCGGTAGCGGCGGTGGCCGCCCAGGGTCCGGATCGAGGTGAGCTTGCCCGCCTTGGCCCACCGGGTGACGGTCTTGGGATCGACACGAAACATAGTGGCGACCTCGGCGGGCGTCAGCAGCGGCTCTGCGTCGGGGGTGCGGGTGGACATCATCTGCCTCACTTCTCCGGGCGAACCGAGTAATCCCGGTTCCTGGGTCAATAGTGCCCGTTAGGGGGGGATGTCCGAAATGGTCAAGACGGACCATCTTCCGGGTGAGCCTGTCGGACTAGGCCGGTCGCCGTGCGGTCGACCGAACGGCCCGCCCCCATCTAGTCGGGCCCTAGTTGGCCCGCTCCAACGCCTGCACCGCGGACCACCGCCCGATGACGGCAGCGAAGTGCCGGGCCGCCGCGGCGGGGTCGTCTTCGGCCAGGGCAGCCACCGTGGCGGCCACCTCGGCGACCGAGTCGTCCTCGAGCACCCCGTCCCTGCCCAGCAGCCGGGCCAGGCCGGCGTAGTCCAGCTCGATCCAGGACCGGGAGTGGAACTCCTCCAGCCACCGGCCCAGCTCCCCGACCTCGGCGACCACGTCGGCCAGGTGGGTCAGGTCGGCCCTCTGGAGCGCCCGCAACGCCCGGGCCACCCGGCGCCGGGCCGCCGACATCCGGGTGCGGTGGACCACGGCCGGGTAGCGCCCGGTGAGGTCGACCAGCCGGTCGGCGGGGACGAACGGGACGAACCACGGCAGCGGCACCGACCAGGTCGCGGTGAGGATCCGCAGCGGGGCGTCGGCCTGCTCGCCGCCCCAGCGGGCATGGTCGGCCTCGGCCCGCTCCAAAGCCAGCGGCGGGACGAAGGCGTGCAGCAGCGAGTCCGGCAGCCCGTCCCGGAACCGCCCGAGCGCCAACCAGGACCGCAGCCGGGTCTGCGCCGGGCAGACGTGCACCACCGAGTCGACCTCGAGGACGAACGCCTCGCGCTCCTCCTCGTCCGGCACCGGTCGCGGCGGCACGCTCAGGACGCCGGCCAGGGCGCGGTGCTGCTCGGCGGCGACCCGCCCGGCCCGGGTGCCCGAGGAACGGGCGTAGTCGGCCCACGCCTCGCGCTCACCCTCGGGGAACGCGGACACCGGCTCGTAGACGCGCAGGTAGGCGGCGTGCGGCCCGGGCAGGCTCCCGGGCGCGGGCGGGCCGGAGGGCCGGCTCGGCTCCTGGGGCGTCCGGGACGTCACGAGCCGCATCGTAGGGTGCCGGACGTGCGCGTGTTCGGACCCCACCCCGGCGCCCGCCACCGTCACGAGCAGGTGGTGTTCGGCGCCGACGACGCGACCGGCCTGCGGGCGATCGTCGGCATCTACTCCACCGCGCTCGGCCCGGCGCTGGGCGGCACCCGGTTCCATCCCTACCCGAGCGAGGACGCGGCCCTGGCCGACGTGCTCGAGCTGTCGCGGGCGATGGCCTACAAGAACGCGCTGGCCGGCCTGGACCATGGCGGGGGCAAGGCGGTCATCATCGGCGACCCCGCACAGGACAAGTCGGAAGAGCTGTTGAGGGCGTACGGCAAGTTCCTCGACACCCTCGGCGGGCGGTACGTGACCGCCTGCGACGTCGGGACGTACGTCGCCGACATGGACGTGGTCGCGCGCGAGACCCGCTGGGCCACCGGGCGCTCCGAGTCGGCCGGCGGCGCGGGCGACTCGTCGGTGCTGACGGCGTACGGCGTCTTCCAGGGCATGCGGGCCAGCGTCGAGCACCTGTGGGGCAGCCCGACCCTGGCCGGGCGCACCGTGGGCATCGCCGGCGTGGGAAAGGTGGGCCGCCACCTCGCCGGGCACCTGGTCGCCGACGGCGCCACCGTCGTGGTCACCGACGTCTCGGCGGAAGCAGTCGACGCGGTGCGTGCCGCCCACCCCGAGGTCCAGGTGGTCGACGACGTGGAGACGCTGGTGCGCGCCGACCTCGACGTCTACTCCCCCAACGCGCTCGGCCACGCCCTGGGCGACGACGTGGTCGCTGTGCTGCGGGCCCGGCTGGTCTGCGGCGGCGCCAACAACCAGCTCGCCCACCCGGGCACCGAGGACCTGCTGGCGGCACGCGGGATCCTCTACGCGCCCGACTACCTGGTCAACGCCGGCGGGGTGATCCAGGTCGCCGACGAGCTGCACGGCTTCGACTTCGAGCGCGCCCGGGCCAAGGCCGAGGGGATCTTCGACACCACCCGGCGGGTGCTCGCCCTCGCCGCCGACGAGGGGGTGCCGCCGGCGCTCGCGGCCGACCGGCTGGCCGAGGAGCGGATGGCCAGCCGGTAGATGGCGGCTCCGGCCCGCTGAGAGGGAGTACGGATGCCGGAACACCTCCGGGCCATGTACCGTTGGGCCCACGGAGAGCACATGAGATCCGGGGCCGCCCTCGTGGCCGCCCCGTTACGTATGAGGGGGTCGAGCCATGGGGCGCGGCCGAGCCAAGGCCAAGCAGACCAAGGTCGCGCGTGAGCTGAAGTACAGCTCGCAAGGCACCGACTTCGAAGCGCTGCAGCGGGAGCTCGCGGGGACCACCAGCACGCCGTCCGAGCGAGCCGACACGGCCGACTCCGACGACGAGTACGACGACTACGGCGACTGGGCGGCCGGCGACAAGCGCTGACGGGTTCGCTCGCCGCTGAGTCCCGCCCCCGTGGTCAGCCGCTGCGCGCTGCCTCGGGCTGTCGAGCGGCAGGGTGCCTCCGGAGACGATGCGGCGTCTGTTGAGCGCGGATCCGCTCCGGAGGCGAAAGTGGTGTCGCGCCTGGCCGCCCTCCGGAGCCGATGCGCGGGCTCATCACCGCGCGTTCCCTCCGGAGTCCGTACGACGTGGCCGGTCACCTGGGCTTGACCTGCCCGGTGCGGCCGGTCAGCCTGCCCGGCGCAGCCAGTCGCCGGTGCGCAGGTCCATCTGCTCCGCCCGGGCCAGCGACTCCAGCCGGGCCAGCACGTACGTCTCGGGTGACCAGCCGCGGGACAGCAGGGCGGCAGCCGTGGCGACTACGGCCTGGCCGCGCCGGTGCCGCACCACGTGCGAGGCGATCGTGATGACCAGCCGGCCACCGGTGCCGAGAACGTTGCGGCGGTGGTCGTCGAGCACCAGCGCGCCGGCCACGAGGTGCTGGCTGCCGTTGATCTCGACCCCCACCGACAACTCCTCGAAGTCAGCGTCGAGGTACCAGGTGCCGTCGGCTCGCTGAACTTTCCGCTGACGGGTCGGCTCCGGGAGCCGGTAGCGGCGGATCGCCCGGGTCCAGTCCGCCTCGGGCAGCGAGTGGGCTCCGCCCTCGATGTCGTCGACGCATTCGAGCATGAGGTTGCGGCGACGCACTCTGATCCGGTCGTCGATCGCGTCACGGAGGTCACCCGGCAGCAGCAACCGCTGCTGGACCGGCGCCACCAGCAGCAGCCGGGCGCGATCCTCTGATGGAGCGGCCGCGGCAGCACCGACGATCGCCTCGGGCAACCGCAGCCGCCGCGGGGTGTGCGTCGGATGGACGCGGGCGTCGTCGAGCCGCCGCGACTGGCGCACGCGGACCGTCACTCCGGCGCGTCGGTCGACCAGGTCGGTCCCGTCGGCCCCGTGCGGGACCACCACGTGCAGGGTCGACGACTCGAAGCCGGTCAGCCCCTCCGCCTGCGCACCGGTCAGGTCGGCGAGTGCGCTGGCGGGCCCCGCGTGGAGGACGGCGACCCAGATCCGCTGCCGCCAGGTCAGCTCGCCGGTCGCGAGCACCACGACCCGGTGACCCACGGTGCGCCATCGGTGCGTCGCCACCCGGTGCGCGACGGCGTGCCGATCGAAGCCGAGCTCCGCCAGCTGGGCCCGGCTGAGCACCTGATCCTGGCGCACCCGCAGCTCGGCCAGCAGGGCAGCAGCCTCTGCGCCGATCACCAACCGCCGTGGCACCCCACCAGGCTGGCCCGATAGGCCCACGCGCCGCCGAGCCCGTCCACAGCTATCACCCGCCGCTCCCGGGGGCAGCCAGGCACCGCGGAGCTGGCGGGTCGACGCATCTCGGCGGCTGCTCCGGAGGCCGACCGCGGCTTGTTCACCGCGCATCGGCTCCGGAGACGCCACAGGGGGCAGCCAGCCACCGCGGAGCTGGCGGGTCGACGCATCTCGGCGGCTGCTCCGGAGGCCGACCGCGGCTTGTTCACCGCGCATCGGCTCCGGAGACGCCACAGGGG
>DATHAP010000222.1 GCA_035489715.1 Actinomycetes bacterium | reverse complement strand
GCGGGCCGCCGGTCAGCCGGCGGCCGGAGCGTCGTCCGGCGCGGCCGTCTCCTGCGCCGCCGCCGGGGCGGACTCCGGGTCGGTGACCGCGACCATCGCCGTCCGCAGCACGCGGTCGCCGCGGCGGAAACCCTGCCGCAGCACCGTCGTCGCCGTCGGGACGTCGACCTCGGACGACGTGTCGTGGATGACCGCCTCGTGCAGCGACGGGTCGAACGGGTCGCCGGCCACGCCGAAGGCCTCGACCCCGAGACCGTCGAGCAGCCCGAGGACCCGGTCGGCGACCACCTTGAAGGCGCCGGTCAGGTCGCCGTGGTCACGGGCCCGCTCGATGTCGTCGACGATCGGGAACAGCTGCAGGGCGAACCGCTCGGCCGCCTGGTCGACGACCAGCGACCGGTCGCGGTCGACCCGCCGCCGGTAGTTGGCGTACTCGGCGGTGACCCGCTGGAGGTCGTCGGTCCGCTCCGCCAGCTGCTGGGCGAGGTCGCCGGAGGCCGGCTCGGCCACGGGCTGCTCGGCGACCGGTGTCTCCTGCTCGCTCATCTGCTCCCCTGTCTGCGCGTTCGTCGGGCCGGGCGGGGTGCCGGCCGGCTGCTCGCCGGCCGGCACCCGCACCTCGCCGGTGACCGGGTCGATGCGCCGCTTGTCGCGGATGACGACCCGCGGCTGCTCTTCCCTGTCACTCATCGGCGGTCGGTGCCCTCGTCGTCCACGATCTCGGCGTCGACCACGTCGTCGTCGGTGGTGGTCGCCGACGGACCGGCCTGGCCGTCACCCGGAGCCTCGCCGGCGCCGGCCGCCCCACCGGCAGCCTCGGCCTGCTGCGCGTAGAGCGCGCCGCCGACCTCCTGGGACACCCGGGCCACCTTCTCCTGCGCGGCCTTGATGGCGGCGATGTCGGACCCGCCCAGAGCGCTGCGCAGCTCGGTCAGCGCCTCGCCGAGCTCGTCCTTCTTCTCCGCGGGGATCTTCTCGCCGTTCTCCGCGAGGAACTTCTCGGTCTGGTACTGCAGCGACTCGGCCAGGTTGCGGGTCTCGGCCTCCTCGCGGCGCTTCTTGTCCTCCTCGGCGTGGGCCTCGGCGTCCTTCATCATCCGCTCGATGTCGTCCTTGGGCAGGGCCGAGCCGCCGGTGATGGTCATCGACTGCTCCTTGCCCGTGCCGAGGTCCTTGGCGTGGACGTGGACGATGCCGTTGGCGTCGATGTCGAAGGCCACCTCGATCTGCGGGACGCCGCGGGGCGCCGGCGGCAGACCGGTCAGCTCGAACATGCCGAGCTTCTTGTTGTAGGCCGCCATCTCGCGCTCGCCCTGGAACACCTGGATCTGCACGGAGGGCTGGTTGTCGTCGGCCGTCGTGAAGATCTCGGAGCGCTTGGTCGGGATCGTGGTGTTGCGCTCGATGAGCCTGGTCATGATCCCGCCCTTGGTCTCGATGCCCAGGGACAGCGGGGTGACGTCGAGGAGCAGGACGTCCTTGACCTCGCCGCGGAGGACACCGGCCTGCAGCGCCGCACCGATGGCCACGACCTCGTCGGGGTTGACGCCCTTGTTGGGCTCCTTGCCCCCGGTCAGCTCGCGCACCAGGTCGGACACGGCCGGCATGCGGGTCGAGCCACCGACGAGGACGACGTGGTCGATCTGGCCGACGGAGATGCCGGCGTCGCGGATCGCCTGGTTGAACGGCGCGCGGGCGCGGTCGAGCAGGTCCTGGGTCATCCGCTGGAACTCGGCGCGGGTGATCGTGACGTCGAGGTGCAGTGGGCCCTCGGCGCCGGCGGTGATGTAGGGCAGGTTCACGTTGGCCGACTGCGCGCCCGACAGCTCGATCTTCGCCTTCTCGGCGGCCTCACGGAGCCGCTGCATGGCGAGCTTGTCCTTGGACAGGTCGATGCCGTTCGCGGCGTTGAAGGTCTTCACCAGGTGGGTGACGACGCGCTCGTCCCAGTCGTCGCCACCGAGGTGGTTGTCACCGGCGGTGGCCTTCACCTCGATGACGCCCTCGCCGATCTCGAGCAGCGAGACGTCGAACGTGCCGCCACCGAGGTCGAAGACGAGGATCGTCTGCTCGGTCTCGCCCTTGTCCAGCCCGTAGGCCAGCGCGGCGGCGGTCGGCTCGTTGACGATGCGCAGGACGTTGAGGCCCGCGACCTCACCGGCCTCCTTGGTGGCCTGCCGCTGCGCGTCCTCGAAGTAGGCCGGGACGGTGATGACCGCGTCGGTGACCGGCTCGCCCAGGTAGGTCTCGGCATCCCGCTTGAGCTTCTGCAGGATGCGCGCGGAGATCTCCTGCGGCGTGTACTTCTTGCCGTCGATCTCCTCGGTCGCCCACGTGGTGCCCATGTGCCGCTCGACGGAGCGGATGGTGCGGTCGACGTTGGTGACCGCCCGGTTCTTGGCCGACTGACCGACGAGGACCTCGCCGTTCTTGGCGAAGGCGACGACCGACGGGGTGGTGCGCGAGCCCTCGGAGTTCGCGATGACCGTCGGCTCGCCGCCCTCCAGGACGGTGACGACGGAGTTGGTGGTGCCGAGGTCGATACCGACCGCTCGAGCCATGGGGATGGCCTCTCTTCCGTGTGCTGGGGTGCTGCTGTGGTCCGGTAGCTGAGGGCTCTCACCATCTTGCGCGTGGTCCGCTCAACTTTCCTGCCCACGATAACGGCAGGCATCCGGCCCGTGTTCCGGGGGGTCCGAGATTTCCGCCGATCTCGCCTCGACCTCACAAGACGGTGGCTGAACACGCCCCC
>DATHAP010000221.1 GCA_035489715.1 Actinomycetes bacterium | reverse complement strand
CACGGACGGCTAACCCCTGCCTCGCGACGTACTTCCCGGGACGTAGGGGTCGGCCGCGCGGCGTACCTCCGCAAGGGCCCTGTGGGCGACGACCGCACCGGGGGCTGGCCAGCATCGTCGGGGCATGACCTCGATCCAGCTCAACGGACTGACCAAGCGCTACCGCGACGTGACCGCCGTCGACGACCTCACCGTCGAGATTCGGGCGGGTGCCGTGACCGGCTTCCTCGGCCCCAACGGCGCCGGCAAGTCGACGACGATGCGGATGCTGCTCGGGCTTGTGCGGCCCACGGCCGGCAGCGCGACCTTCGACGGGCGGTGCTACGCCCACCTGCCGCATCCCGCCCGGACGGTGGGCGCCCTCCTCGACCCGGCGGTCTTCCACCTCGGCCACCGGGCACGGTCGGCGCTGCGCGTCGTCGCGGCCTCGACCGGCACCAGCGACGCGCGCGTCGAGGAGGTGCTCGACGGCGTCGGCCTCGGTGACGTCGCCCGGCGCCGGGTCGGCGGCTTCTCGATGGGGATGCGCCAGCGGCTCGCGCTGGCCAGTGCCCTGCTCGGCGATCCTGAGACGCTGGTGCTCGACGAGCCGTCCAACGGCCTCGACCCGGAGGGGATGCGCTGGTTGCGCGGCTTCCTGCGCCGGCTGGCGGACGAGGGCCGCACCGTGCTCGTGTCCAGCCACGTGCTCGCCGAGCTCGCGCAGAGCGTGGACGACGTGCTGATCATCAATCGTGGGCGGCTGGTGACCCACGGGTCGATGCGCGACCTGCTCGACCGCAACCAGCAGACCGACCTCGAGGAGCTCTTCCTCGACCTGACAGCCTCCGGAGACCCGTCATGAACCCGACCCTCACCGCCGAGCTGCGCAAGCTCGGGGCCACCCGGACCACGACAGCCACCGCGCTCGTCGTGGGGGGACTGAGCGGCGTCATCGCCGTCGCCAACGTCGTGCTGGCCGGCAAGGAGCGGAACCCGCCCCTCGACGCCGACACGTTCCAGCACGTGGTCCGCGCGCCGACGGCGATCGTCGGCTTCGCGATGCTGGTGGTCGGGGTGCTGTCGTCGGCCGGCGAGTACCGGCACAACACGATCGTCCCCAGCCTGCTGGCGCAGCCGAGGCGTGCGCGACTCGCGGCGGCCAAGCTGGCGGCAGTCGGCATGGTCGCGCTGGCCGCGGCCATGCTGAGCGCGGCCGTGTCGTCGGCGACCGGATGGCTGCTGCTGTCGTCGCGCGAGGCGCCCGCCGCCGATCTCGGGGCGGTGCCGAGCGGGCTGCTGGTGCTGGGAGTGACGGCCGGGCTCTACGGGGTGCTCGGCGTCGGACTAGGCCTACTGCTGCGCAACCAGGCGGTGGCCATGACCGTCGCTCTGGTCTGGTACTTCGTCGTCGAGCAGATCGCCCCGATGGTCCTCAGGGCACCACACGCCCAGAAGTGGCTGCCCGGCGGGGCGGCCGACGCCTTCAGCCGCCTCGGGGATCCGGCGGGCGGTTCCGCGGCCGGGTTGGTCGCCCCCTGGCTCGGGGGCGGTCTCCTCACGGCGTACGCCCTCGGCCTGGCCGCGCTGGCCACCGCGGCGCTGGTCCGCCGTGACCAGACCTGACGAGCGGCGGCAGCATGTCGGTCGGCAAGCGACAATGGACGGCGTGACCGATGGCCCGCTGATCGTGCAGTCCGACAAGACCCTGCTGCTCGAGGTCGACCACGACCTCGCCGACGAGTGCCGCCGGGAGATCGCCCCCTTCGCCGAGCTGGAGCGCTCGCCGGAGCACGTCCACACCTACCGGCTGACCCCGCTCGGCCTCTGGAACGCCCGGGCGGCCGGCCACGACGCCGAGCAGGTGGTGGACGTCCTGCTCCGCTACAGCCGCTACGCGGTGCCGCACGCGCTGCTGGTGGACGTGGCGGAGACGATGGCGCGCTACGGCCGGCTGCGGCTGGAGAAGACGCCGGTGCACGGACTGGTCCTCGTGACCAACGACCGGGCGGTCCTCGAGGAGGTCGTCCGGTCGAAGAAGGTCGCTCCGCTGATCGGCGAGCGGGTCGACCAGGACACGGTCGTCGTCCACCCGTCGGAGCGCGGTCACCTCAAGCAGGTGCTGCTCAAGCTCGGCTGGCCGGCGGAGGACCTCGCGGGCTACGTCGACGGCGAGGCGCACGCCATCGACCTGGTGCAGGACGGCTGGGAGATGCGTGCCTACCAGCGCGAGGCGGTCGCCGGCTTCTGGCACGGCGGCTCCGGTGTCGTGGTCCTCCCCTGCGGCGCCGGCAAGACGATCGTCGGCGCGGCCGCGATGGCCGAGGCCCAGGCGACCACGCTGATCCTCGTCACGAACACGGTCGCCGCCAGGCAGTGGCGGCACGAGCTGCTCAAGCGCACCTCGTTGACCGAGGACGAGATCGGCGAGTACTCCGGTGCCCGCAAGGAGATCCGGCCGGTCACCATCGCGACATACCAGGTGATGACGACCCGGCGGAAGGGCGTCTACACGCACCTGGAGCTGCTGGACGCCCGCGACTGGGGCCTTGTCGTCTACGACGAGGTGCACCTGCTCCCCGCGCCGATCTTCCGGATGACCGCAGACCTTCAGGCGCGCCGCCGCCTCGGGCTGACCGCGACCCTGGTCCGTGAGGACGGCCGCGAGGGCGATGTCTTCTCACTCATCGGGCCGAAGCGCTACGACGCGCCGTGGAAGGACATCGAGTCGCAGGGCTACATCGCCCCGGCGGACTGCACCGAGGTGCGGGTCACGCTGACCGACGCCGAGCGGATGGAGTACGCGGTCGCCGAGCCG
>DATHAP010000220.1 GCA_035489715.1 Actinomycetes bacterium | reverse complement strand
CCGGCGGCCGGGTGCTCCTCGTCACCAAGACGTACCTCGATGCCGGCTCCACCCGATGGGCGCAGGGCGGCATCGCCGCGGCGCTGGGCGAGGGCGACACCCCGGAGCAGCACCTCGAGGACACCCTGGTCGCCGGCGTCGGCATCTGCGACGAGGACGCGGTGCGGGTCCTCGTCCAGGAGGGACCGGCACGGGTCCGTGAGCTGGTCGAGATCGGCACCAAGTTCGACCGCACCTCCGGCGGCGGCATCGCACTGACCCGCGAGGGCGGGCACCACCGCGACCGCATCGCCCACGCCGGCGGCGACGCGACCGGGCTCGAGATCGAGCGCGCGCTGATCGCCGCCCTGCATGCCGAGGACGACATCGAGGTCGTCGAGCACGCGCTCGTCCTCGACCTCCTGAGGTCGGCCGAGGGTGCGGTGTGCGGGCTCACCCTGCACGTGATCGGTACAGGCCGGCGCGACGGCGTCGGCGCGGTGCGCGCGCGGGCGGTCGTCCTGGCCACGGGAGGCCTGGGGCAGGTCTTCTCCTCGACGACCAACCCGTCGGTGTCGACGGGGGACGGCGTCGCCGTGGCGCTGCGGGCCGGCGCGGTCGTGACCGACCTGGAGTTCGTGCAGTTCCACCCCACCGTGCTCTGGCTGGGCGACGGGTCACGCGGACAGCAGCCGCTGGTGTCGGAGGCGGTGCGCGGCGAAGGCGCCGTGCTGCGCGACCAGGACGGCGTGGCCTTCATGCAGGGCCTCCACCCGATGGCCGACCTCGCGCCGCGTGACGTCGTGGCCAAGGCGATCATGACCCGGATGCGCGAGACCGGCGCCGACCACGTGTGCCTCGACGCGCGCGACTTCGGCGAGGACAGGTGGCGGGTGCGCTTCCCCACCATCCTGGCGAGCTGTCGCGAGCACGCCATCGACCCGGTCAACGACCTGATCCCGGTCGCGCCGGCCTGCCACTACGCCTCCGGCGGGGTGCGCACCGACCTGCACGGCCGGACCAGCGTGCCCGGCCTCTACGCATGCGGCGAGGTCGCCTGCACCGGCGTCCACGGCGCCAACCGGCTGGCCTCCAACTCGCTGCTCGAGGGGCTGGTGTTCGGCCGCCGGATCGCCGAGCACCTCGGCCGCGAGCTGCCCACGCAGGCCGAGCCGGTCGACCTGCCCCCCACCGTCGACGTCCAGGGCGAGGGGGAGCCGCTGGCGCCCGGCCTGCTCGACCCGTCGGTACGCGGCGAGGTCGCCCGCACGATGTCCCGAGGGGTCGGTGTGCTGCGGGACCGCGAGAGCGTCGGCACGTCGATGACCGACCTGACGGAGCTGCGGCTGCGCACCAGCACCGAGCCGTGCACGGAGGCGTGGGAGGCGACCAACCTGCACCTGGTGGCCAGCGCGCTCGCCGGTGCGGCGCTGGAGCGCGAGGAGACCCGCGGCAGCCACTGGCGCCAGGACTTCCCCGACCGCGACGACGAGCACTGGCGGGCCCACCTGCTGACCCGGCTCGTCGACGGCACGATCTCGATGGGTGTGGAGGAGCACGACTGATGACTGCGGCTGGACCGACTGCTGACCGGCCGGGCGACCCGGTGGGCCTGTCCGACGACACCGCCGCCCGGCTGGTCGCAGCCGGGCTCGCGACGACGTACGTCCTCGAGGTCGTCACCCGCGCGCTCGACGAGGACCTCGACGGCGGGCTCGACGTGACCAGCGTGGCGACCGTGCCCTTCGACCAGGAGTCGACCGCCGACCTGGTGGCCCGCGCCGACGGCCTCGTCGCCGGGCTGCCGGTGGCGGCAGCGGTCTTCGAGGTCGCCACCGACGACGCCGTCGAGATCACCTGGCTGGCCGAGGACGGCGCCCGGGTGCACAGGGGCGACGTGCTGATGTCGCTCACTGCGGCCACCCGCGGGCTGCTGACCGGTGAGCGGACCGCCCTCAACCTGCTGTGCCGGATGTCGGGCATCGCGACCCTGACCCGCGCCTGGGCCGACGCCGTCGAGGGCACCGGGGCCGCGGTCCGCGACACCCGCAAGACCACGCCCGGCCTGCGGGCGCTGGAGAAGTACGCGGTGCGCTGCGGCGGCGGCGTCAACCATCGGATGTCGCTGTCGGACGCGGCGATGGTGAAGGACAACCATGTCGTCGCCGCTGGGGGCGTGGCTGAGGCGTTCCGGGCGGTGCGGGCGGCGTTCCCGGACGTGCCGGTCGAGGTGGAGGGCGACTCGGTCGACGACGCCGTGGAGGCCGTGGAGGCCGGCGCCGATCTGGTGCTGCTCGACAACATGCCGGTCGCCGACATGCGCCGGGCCGTCGAGCTGGTCGCCGGGCGAGCCCGGCTGGAGGCCAGCGGCGGGCTGCGGCTGGACAACGCCCGCGAGGTGGCGGAGACCGGCGTGGACTACCTCGCCGTCGGCGCACTCACCCACTCGGCGCCGATCCTCGACATCGCCTGCGACCTGCGCACAGGGCCGGCCTGATGCTGCTCGCGATCGACGTCGGCAACACCCACACTGTGCTCGGGCTCTTCGACGGGCCCGAGCTGCTCGAGCACTGGCGGATCGCCACCGAGGCGCACCGGACCGCGGACGAGATCGCCGTGGTCCTGCGCGGTTTGCTCGCCCAGCACGAGGAGGTCGCGCGGCGCACCGACGCCACGGTGGACGGCATCGCGCTCTGCTCCACCGTGCCGTCGGTCCTGCACGAGATGCGAGAGGTCTGCGTGCGCTACTACGGCGACGTGCCCGCGGTCGTCGTCGAGCCGGGCGTGCGCACCGGTGTGCCGGTCCTTACCGACAACCCCAAGGAGGTCGGCACCGACCGGGTGGTCAACGCGCTCGCGGCAGTCGAGCTCTTCGGCGGGCCGTGCATCGTCGTCGACTTCGGCACCGCGACGACCTTCGACGCCGTGTCGGCCAAGGGGGAGTACCTCGGCGGCGCCATCGCGCCCGGCATCGAGATCTCCGTGGAGGCGCTGGGCGCCCGTGGCGCGCAGCTGCGCCGGGTGGAGCTCGCCCGGCCGCGATCGGTCATCGGCCGCAACACCGTCGAGGCCCTGCAGGCCGGCATCCTCTACGGCTTCGCCGGCCAGGTGGACGGCGTGGTGACCCGGATGTCCGCCGAGATCGTCGGGCCGGACGGGGACGCCGACGACGTGACGGTCATCGCCACCGGCGGTCTGGCCCCGATGGTGCTCGACGAGTCGGGTGTCATCGACGTGCACGAGCCGTGGCTCACCCTGGTCGGCCTCCGCCTGGTCTACGAACGCAACCAGCCCTGAGCCTCGACTGGCGCGAAATCGCCACTGCAGCCGCCGCGCGGTGGTCACTTCGCGCCAGTCAACGAGGTGCAGCGGGGGTCGATAGCCTTGCCGGGTGAGCGACGAGCTGCCCGAGCAGATGCGCGTCCGCCGGGAGAAGCTCGACCGGATGCGCGAGCGAGGCGTGGAGCCCTACCCGGTGACCGTCCCGCGCACCACCACGATGGCCGACCTGCGCGCCGCGCACCCGGACCTCGACGTCGACGAGCACACCGGCGAGCAGGTCGCGGTGGCCGGGCGGGTCGTCCTGTCCCGGGTCGGCGGCAAGCTGTGCTTCGCGACGCTGCGCGACGGCACCGGCGAGGTGCAGGTGATGGTCTCGCTGGACCGGGTCGGCGAGGAGGCGCTGGCGCACTGGAAGGGCGACGTCGACCTGGGCGACCACGTCGGGGTCGAGGGCGAGGTCATCTCCAGCAAGCGCGGTGAGCTGTCCGTCCTGGCCGATGCCTGGACGATGGTCGCCAAGGCGCTGCGCCCCTTGCCGGACAAGCACAAGGGCCTCACCGACCCGGAGGCCCGGGTCCGCATGCGCTACGTCGACCTGGCCGTCAACGCCGAGTCCCGCGACATGGTGCGGGCCAGGGCGACCGTCCTGCGCTCCGTACGCTCGACGATGGACCGGCACGACTTCCTCGAAGTGGAGACCCCGCTGCTGCAGCCGCTGCACGGCGGCGCCGCGGCCCGGCCGTTCGCGACCCACCTCAACGCGTTCGACCAGCCGATGTACCTGCGGATCGCGATCGAGCTCTACCTCAAGCGGCTGGTGGTAGGCGGGCTGGACCGGGTCTACGAGATCGGCCGCAACTTCCGCAACGAGGGCGTCGACGGCACGCACAGCCCGGAGTTCACGATGCTCGAGGTGTACCAGGCGTACGGCGACTACGACTCGATGGCCGAGCTGACCCGCGAGATCGTCCTGGACGCCGCGCAGGCGCTGCTCGGCACGACCGTGGTGCCGGACGGCACCGGCGGCGGGCTCGACCTGGCGGTCGGGTGGGAGCGGCTGCCGATCCTCGAGGCGGTCTCACGCGCAGTCGGCCAGGACGTCGACGTCGACACGCCGGTCGAGACGCTGCGCAAGCTGGCCGACAGCCACGACGTCGCGCTGCAGCCGTCATGGGGCGCCGCCGAGGTGGTCGTCGAGCTCTACGAGCAGCTCGTCGAGCACACCCTGGTGCAGCCCACCTTCGTCACGGACTACCCGGCCGAGGTCAAGCCGCTCGCCAAGCCGCACCGCTCGGTGCCCGGTCTGGTGGAGGCCTGGGACCTCATCGTCAACGGCGTCGAGCTGGCCCCGGCCTACTCCGAGCTCAACGACCCGGTCGAGCAGCGGCGCCGCCTCGAGGAGCAGTCGCTCAAGGCCGCCGGCGGCGACCCCGAGGCGATGCAGCTGGACGAGGACTTCCTGCGCGCGATGGAGTTCGGCATGCCGCCGCAGGGCGGAATGGGTCTCGGAATCGACCGGCTGATCATGCTCCTGACCGGAAAGCCGATCCGGGAGACGATTGCATTTCCGCTGCTGCGCCCCGAGGGCAGCTAGTGGACGTGATCGCGGCCCTGCTGCCCCCGGTCGTCGTCGGCGGCGCCTTCGTGGCGATCGTGCTGGCCGTGCGGCGGCGGGCCCGGGCCGAGGAGCAGCAGGAGCAGGAGGAGCACGACGAATAGCCGCCCTTTGGGGCGTCTTCCCAGGGAAACGCCAGCCCCGAGACGCAGTGCACGCTGAATTACCGCGGTCCGTTGGAACGCCTTCGCCGGAATGCGCCGAGGGGAAATGCAGTGTTCGATTGCATCTATGTGCCGGAATGGCGCTAGGGTTCGCGCACCAGCAATTCCCCTCTTTCCTGCCGGAGTGAATTCGACATGGCTCAGAAAGTCACCGTTTTGCTCGTCGACGACATCGACGGCGGTTCTGCCGACGAGACCGTCTCCTTCTCCCTCGACGGCGTCTCCTACGAGATCGACCTGAGCACCAAGAACGCCAAGTCGTTCCGCGACGCGCTCGCGCAGTACGTCGGCCAGGCGCGCCGGGTCGGCGGCCGGTCCTCCGGCGGCCGCGCCGCGCGGGGCTCCCGCCGTGGTGGCGGCGGCGACAACCGCACCGCCGAGATCCGCGAGTGGGCCCGCAAGAACGGCCACAAGGTCAACGAGCGCGGCCGCATCCCGGCCACCGTCGTCGAGGCCTACGACAAGGCGCACTGACCCACCGGGTCGACAGCACCACCACGGTGCCAGGCGACCGGCCCGCTGCAGCGAGGGGACAGCAGCGGGCCGGGGGCACAGCAGCCGGCTCGAGTGCCGCGCGCAGCAATCACCCGAACTGGGTCCACTGTCCCTCGGACACCACCTCGACGGCGCCGTCGACGACCATGACGGCCGTCTGCTCGTCGATGGCATAGGCCGGGCCGCCGATGTCCGCCGCCCACCGCTCCGCGTCAGCCAGGCTGTTGTCGGGGAAGGCGTCCAGGTGCGGGAAGATCGAGAAGTCAACGACTCCCAGCGTGCGGTCGTCCGGCGCAAACGGCCACTCGACGAAGGCCGCACCGATCCGCGGCGTCATCACCATGCTGCCGGCGCTCACCCCGACCCACACCTTGTCGGACAGTGACGGCAGCAGCTCCGCAAGCCCGGACTCGCGCATCCAGTGGCACAGGTACGTCGCGTCGCCGCCGTCGACGAGCAGTACGTCGGCCTCGCGGACCCACGGCAGCCACCGATCTGCGCCGATGGTGGGCAGTGCGGTCAGCTCGAGGACGCCGAGCGAGGCCCATCCCAAGCCGGTCAAGTGAGGGAAGTCCGGCTCGCCGGCGATCAAGCCCCGCACCGATGCCGGACCGCACATGGGGTGACCCCACTGCGCGGTCGGCACGCAGAGGGCCCTGCACTCGGCGATCGGTTTGCCGAGGAGCTGCACGAGCGCCGACCGGATGCTGGGGTTCGTGACGCCTCCGGACGTGAGCAACAGCTTCACAGGTGCCTCCATGGTTCGCCCGCGGTCGGTGGATGTACCTCAAGACCTGGCACCGCGCTGCGAGTCATCGCTGCCCGGACCACCGCGTCGAGCATCCCTCACGCCCGCCGCTCACTCGCTTCGCACGGGACGACGACACGCGTCCGACGTGGAGCAGCCGTGCAGGTGGGTCACAGCCGTCGCACAGCACCAGGTCCGACGGTGCTGCCATGCCCATCGACGAAGGCCCGGCGCGCTTCCTGATGCTCCGCCGCTGGGTGTTCCGGCGCCCGACCGAGCCGCTCAGTCGGCGACGAGGCAGAACACGTTGCCTTCGGGGTCGGCCAGCGTCCGCCAGGTGACCGCGTCCTCGTCGTGCTGGTGCACCAGCGTCGCCCCGAGGCCGAGGGCGTGTTCCACCGCGGCCGGCAGGTCGTCGGCCGGGACGTGCAGGTCGAGGTGCAGCGTGTTCTTGGCCGGCCGGGGGTCCGACGTCCGCTGGAACACCAGTCGCGGAAGTCCCGGAGCCGTCGGGGTCAGGCCGACGTACTGCTCCCAGGTGCCGCGCACCTCCACGCCCAGCAGCGCGCACCAGAAGCGCGCCAGCCCCTGCGGGTCCCGGCAGTCGACGGTCACGGCGTCCCAGCGCAGGTCCATGAGGGGAGTCTGGCCTGCCATTGCGACGCGCGCCGCACGACAGGGCGGACATGTCCCACATCCGGCGAGAGATGTCCGCCGGCAGGTGTCGATCCACGCCGACCTCGTCCGTCGGACGGGTGGAGGGCGCGGACGGCGCGTCCCCGGAAGGAGACCGAGATGGCACGGTTCATGTTCCTCTACCGCGGGCCGGCGACACCGATGGAGGACTTCACGCCCGAGCAGGGTGCCGAGTCGCTCGCCGCCTGGACCGACTGGATGCAGCGCGTCGGGCCGGCCCTCGTCGACCCGGGCCAGCCGTTCGGCACCAGCACCGCCATCGTCGACGACGGCTCGGTCGGGACCGCGAGCGACCAGAACGGCTACTCGGTCGTCGAGGCCGACACGCTCGAGGTCGCGAAGGCCCACGTTGACAAGCACCCGTTCCTCGCCGACGGCAAGGGCCGGTTCCAGGTCGAGATCTTCGAGCTGCTGCCGATGCCCGGCGCCTGACAGTCACGCGTCGGCGACCGCACCGACCTGACCGCGCAGGATGCCGAACGCCTTGGCGTCCTCGTCGTCCCCTCGGTGCGGTCGCCGGAACCGCGCCACGTCGACCGCTACGTCGGACAGGTCCCACCGTCGCCGATAGAGCTCCAGCACCGTGGGACTCAGCTGGCGTCCGGTGGCGGCGACGTACGCCTCGTGCACCGACCCGTCCCCGGGGTCCATCGACCACAGGTCGCGCTCCGGCGGGGCCACCCGGGCGGTGTCCCAGTCGATCAGGCGCCAACCGTCGGCAGTGCGCATCGTGTTGCCCGGGTGCGGCTCGCCGTGGGTGAGGACGACGGCTGCCTCCGTGCGCCGCCGCGCCCGATCGACCAGGTCGTCGTACGTCGTCAGCGCCGCCCGCAGAGCCGACGCGTGGTCGGCCACCAGCCGAGCGACCTGCGCGGCGTAGGGCCCGGTGGGGCTCGCTGCAGCACCCTCGGCACCGTCGTGCAGCGCCGCCTCGAGCGCATCGCGGTGCTGGATCGCGTAGTCGTCGACGGGCGCGCGGTCCCGCACCTCGGCCGGCGCGGCATGCACCTCGACGACCATGTCGAGCAGCGCAGCCCGGTGCTCGGTCGACATCGGCTGCCCCCACGAGAAGCTCTCGCCCTCGACGAACGGGTAGACGGCGACGGCGAACCTGTCGGCCACCGGCGCCACGAGGCTGCCGTCCTCACCCGGAGCCGGTGCGACGACCAGCTCCCTGC
>DATHAP010000219.1 GCA_035489715.1 Actinomycetes bacterium | reverse complement strand
GCGGCGCTGCGGGACGCGACCGCCCGGCGCCGGCACCGCCGGCGCGGCGAGGTCCACGCCGCGCACCCGCACGAGCACGGCGACGGCTGCGGGCACCGGCCGGTGCCGCACGAGGACCACGTCGACTACGACCACGACGGCCACCTGCACGCTCCACACCTGACCGGTGCCGGCGTCCACTACGACGAGCACGGGGAACGCGTGGCACCGACGGGTCCGGCAGCGAAGGGCGGTGCGGCATGACCGCGCCGGAACCGGTCGAGGGGACGGCGCGCCGTCCCAGCCGTCAGCGCAGCGCCGTCCTCGAGCTCCTGGACGACCTCGACGGCTTCCGCACCGCCCAGGACCTGCACGCGATGCTGCGGACCCGGGGCGCCCCGGTCGGGCTGGCGACGGTCTACCGCGCGCTGCAGGCCCTGGTGGACGACGGGCAGGTCGACGTCCTGCGCAGTGCCGACGGCGAGGCGGCCTACCGGCGCTGCTCGCCGGTGCACCACCACCACCTGGTCTGCCGCTCGTGCGGCCGGACGGTCGAGGTGGCGGACCCGCCGGTGGAGCGGTGGGCGGCGCGGATCGCCGCGGAGCACGGGTTCGCCGACGTCCAGCACCAGGTCGAGGTCTTCGGCACCTGCGCCGAGTGCACCGCCCGGCGCTGACCTCAGCGGTCGCGCAGTGCGCGCAGCGCGCTCTTCCGGGCGTCCCCGGTGAGGCGGTCGAGGAACAGCTTGCCGTCGAGGTGGTCGACCTCGTGCTGCAGGCAGCGCGCCATGAGCCCGGAGCCCTCCAGCCGGAGCGGTTCCCCGTGCACGTCGACCCCCTCGACGACGGCGTGCATCGCCCGCACCGTCGGCGCCCAGATGCCGGGCACCGAGAGGCAGCCCTCGTCGCCGTCCTGCGTCTCCTCGGAGAGCTCGACGATCACCGGGTTGACCACGTGCCCGATCACGCCGTCGAGGTTGTACGAGAACGCCCGCAGGCCGACCCCGATCTGCGGCGCGGCCAGCCCGGCCCGGCCCGGGTGGTCGACGGTCTCGAGCAGGTCGCGGACCAGGGCGGCGACGTCGCGGTCGAAGGCCTTGACCTCGTCGCTGGGCGTGCGGAGCACGGGATCGCCGACTTCGCGGATGGGGCGGATCGTCACGCGTCGCAGTCTCTCAGCCCCTGATCAGCGTCCGACCAGCACCATCTCGTCGCGGTGGACGACCTCGCGGCGGAACTCCGGAGCCAGGTCGCCGGTCTTGCGGCCCAGGAGGCCGGGCATCTCCCGCGCGTCGTACGCGACCAGTCCCCGGGCGACGACGACGCCGTCCGGACCCACCAGCTCCACCGGGTCGTCGGCGAGGAAGTCGCCGGTCACGCCGGTGATCCCGGCGGCCAGCAGCGAGGCGTGCCGCTCGCGGACCGCGCGCACCGCGCCCTCGTCGAGCAGCACCCGCCCCCGGGGCCGGCTGGCGTAGCGCAGCCAGAACTGGCGGGCGCTGGGCCGGCGGCCCATCGGCTCGAACAGGGTGCCCACCTGCTCCCCCGCGAGGGCCGCCGCGGCCTGCTGCGTCGAGGTGACGACGACGGGGACCCCGGCGTGGGCGGCGATGAAGGCCGCCTCCACCTTGGTCGCCATGCCCCCGGTGCCGACGCCGTTGCGCTTGGCGGTGCCCAGGGTGACGGCGGCCAGATCGGCCGGTCCGGTGACCGTGTGCACCAGTTGCGCCGGGCCGGTGCGCGGATCGCCGTCGTAGACGCCGTCGACGTCGGAGAGCAGGACCAGGGCGTCGGCCTGCGCCACGTGCGCCACGAGCGCGGCGAGCCGGTCGTTGTCGCCGAACCGGATCTCCTCGGTGGCGACCGTGTCGTTCTCGTTGACGATCGGCAGCGCTCCGAGGGCGAGCAGCCGCTCCATCGTCTGGTGGGCGTTGCGGTAGTGGCTGCGGCGGGTCAGGTCGTCGGCGGTGAGCAGCACCTGGCCGACGGTGACGTCGTGCTTGGCGAACGCGTCGGCGTAGGTCTGCACCAGGCGGAGCTGCCCCACGCTCGCCGCGGCCTGCGCCGTCGCGAGGTCACGCGGGCGGCCGTC
>DATHAP010000218.1 GCA_035489715.1 Actinomycetes bacterium | reverse complement strand
GACGGCAAGGTCGAGCCGGAGCCGCGGCGGGTCGAGGTCGCGAAGGACAGCCAGGTGCGCCTGATCGTGACCAGCGACGTCGACGACGAGCTGCACGTGCACGGCTACGAGGTCGAGGCCGAGCTCGAGGCCGGCCGGCCGACCACCGTCGAGCTGGTCGCCGACCAGACCGGCATCTTCGAGGTCGAGACTCACGAGACCGAGCTCGAGCTGCTCCAGCTCGAGGTGCGCTGACCCGAGCGCGATGACCGGCCGGGTGATCGAGCAGGGGCACCTGCTCGCCCATGGGGTGGGCAGCCGCGACGACCTGCCGATCCCCTTCGCCTACGCGCTGACCGGCGCCGCCGTGGCGCTGATCGCCTCGTTCCTCGCCCTCGGGCTGCTCTGGCGCGAGCCGCGGCTCGACCCGGCCGGGGCCGGGCGACCCGTGCCCTCCTGGCTGGCCCGCGGGCTGGACGCCCGGTGGTTCCGGGTGACGCTGCGCATGCTCGGGGTGGTGGCGACGGCGTACGTCGTCATGGCCGCGGTCGCCGGCCGCGACGACGCCCTCAACCCGACAGCGGGAGTCGTCTACGTCCTGCTGTGGATCGGAGTCCCGATCGTCTCGATGCTGGTCGGGCCGGTCTGGAAGATGGTCAACCCCATCCGGTCGCTGCACTGGGCCCTCTCGCGCGCCCTGCGGACCGACCCGGCCGAGGGGATGTCGCCGCTGCCGGCTTCGCTGGGGTACTGGCCGGCCGCGGTGTCGTTGCTCGCGTTCGTCTGGATGGAGCTGGTCGCGCCGGACAACACCACGCTGCCGGTCCTGCGGGTGTTCTTCGCGGTGTACGTCGCGGTGCACCTGCTGGCGGCCACCTGGTGGGGCTCCGGCTGGTTCGACAAGGGCGACGGCTTCGAGGTGTTCTCCTCGCTCGCCGGGCGGCTGTCGGTGCTGGGGCGGCGCGCCGACGGGACGATCGTCCTGCGCAACCCGCTCGACGGCGTGGCCGGCACCCCGGTCGCGCCGGGGCTGTTCGCCGTCGTGGGCGTGCTGCTCGGCTCCACCGCCTACGACTCGTTCGCCAACACGCCCTGGTGGGTGACCCAGCTGCAGAGCGGGCCGCTCTCGGCCGAGGTGACGGGGACCCTCGGGCTCTTCGGCGCCGTGGTGATCGTGACATCCGCCTTCGCCGGCGCGGCTGCCATGTCGGGGAGGGGCAGCGGCCTGCGGCCGCTCGACGTCGGCGCCGAGTACGCGCACAGCCTGGTCCCGATCGTGATGGGCTACGTGGTCGCGCACTACTGGTCGCTGCTCGTCCTGATCGGGCAGCAGACCGTCATCCAGCTATCCGACCCGCTCGGCACCGGCGCGAACTGGCTGGGCACCGGCGGCCGCGGCATCGACTCGAGCCTCGCCGGGCCGACGCTGGTCGCGGTGGTGCAGGTCGTGGCCGTGGTGACCGGTCACGTGCTGGGCGTGGTCCTCGCCCACGACCGGGCGGTCGGCATCCTGCCGCCCCGCCGGGCCCTGGTGGGTCAGGTGCCCTTGCTGGTGCTGATGGTCTGCTACACCGTCGGCGGGCTCACGCTGCTGTTCGCCGCCTGAGGACGACCCGGCTCAGTCGCGCAGGTGACGGCCGAAAAGCTCCTCGAGGCGCTGCGCCGTCGTGTCGTACGAGGTGTGGTGCACGCCGACCAGGCCCAGCGACTCGGCCGCGCGCACGTTGTGCTCGAGGTCGTCGACGAAGACGGTCTGCGCCGCGCCGACACCGAGCAGCTCCAGGACGTGGGCGAAGATCTCCGGCTCCGGCTTGCGCATGCCGACCTCGCCGCTGATGACGATCGCGTCGAACATCTCGTCCCAGCCCTCGCGGGGGTACTCGTTGCCCCACGAGTTGGACAGCAGGCCGGTGAGCAGGCCGGCCCGGCGGGCCCGCAGGACCAGCCCGGCCATCGCCGGGGCGTGCTCGAACTGGTCGAACATCCGCTGCAGGAGGCCGGTGGCCTCGATCGTCCGGCCGGCGTGCTCGGAGAGGCGGCGGGCCAGCTGCCGCTCGAAGTCAGGCACCTCGATCTCGCCCCGCTCGAGGGCGGCGACCGGGTTGTCGCGGGCGAGCTCGCCCTGGTGCGGGCCGAGCCAGGAGCGCATGACGTCGACGTAGTGCTCGACCTCGAGGCCGTCGATCTCCGCCCAGGCCCGGATCGCCGCGTCGAGCGGCTCGGTGAGGACGCCGCCCCAGTCGACGACGAGGGCACGCAAGACGGTCGGCACCCCGGGATCCTACGGACCGTCGAGCGACGGCAGCAGCAGCGCGGTGACCGCGCCCAGGACCGCGCCCGCGACCAGACCGGTCACGGCGCCCAGCAGGACCACCGCCCCGGCCGGCCAGCCCGGGCCGGGCGCCGTCGCGCCGAGGAAGATGACCACATGGCCGGGGGCCAGGCCAGCGCGCTGGCCAGCACCACGGTCACCAGCAGCCAGGGCGACCACGACCACGGCCTTACGACCGCCGGACGGCTCGCCACCCATGACCCCCTGGCTGAGCCGGGCCGCCCCGGCGGCCGCCGTCATGCCGACCGCCTCGGCGGCCGCGCACAGCGCGACCCAGGTGCCGAGGGTCGGCGCGGTTGTGCCGAGGTGCCGGACGACAGGTCCGGTCACCGGATCAGGCTGACCCCGGGCCCGGACGTGCGGCACGGCACAAGGGGCCCGGGCTGCCGGGCCGTCCGGCTGCCTTGCTCCGCGGCGGTCCGGCGGCTCAGCGGGAGCGCGCGAGGCGGCGGCGCCGGCGGGGGGCTCGGCCGACCAGGTCCGCGGCGAGGTCGGCCAGGGCCTGGCGGGCGGGCGAGGTCGCGGCGACCTCGCTGACCGGGCGGGCCTGCAGCAGGGCGGCGTCGAACGCGGCCGGGTCGTCGGGCACCAGGACCGCCTCGGTGACACCGGCGTAGCGCTCGAGCGCCTCGGCCACCTGCTGCCGCGGGTCGCGGCCGACGACCGAGGCCCGGACCCGGTTGACGACGACTCGCGGGGTGGCACCAGGCACGACCTCGCGCAGCTCCGAGAGCCCGCGGACCAGCCGGTGCACGCCGACCGGGTCGGCGCCGCCGACCGCCAGGACGACGTCGGCGGCAGCGAGCGTGGTGAGGGTGACCCCGTTGCGCAGCGGTGCCGCCGTGTCGAAGGCCAGCTCCTCGTCCTGCTCCAGGCAGAACGCGCAGTCGACGACGGTCACCTCGGCGACCTCTCGCGCGACGGTCCACACCTGCTCCACGGCGCTGGGCCGCAGCTCCGGCCAGCGCTCGGCTCGGCTGATGCCGGTGAGCACCCGCAGGTGCGGAGCGACGACCGGGGCGAGCGCGGCCAGCGCCGAGCGGTCGAGAGCCCCGTTGCCCGCCGACCGAGCCGCCGCCGCCAGGCCGGGCGCCTCGTCGAGCAGGCCCAGCACCTGG
>DATHAP010000217.1 GCA_035489715.1 Actinomycetes bacterium | reverse complement strand
CGTCCTTGTGGAACACCCGCTGCCCGCAGCCGACCGCGCAGTAGGGGCAGACCGAGCGCGCGACCCCGTCGGCCTCCTCGGTGCGCGGGACGAGGGCGTCGGAGCGGACCGACATCGCTGCCGTGCCGCGGCCGAGCGGGTCGGGCCCGGTCAGCTGGCGGTAGACCGGCCAGCCTTCGATCCAGGTCCGGACGCCCATCGCTCCTGCTCGTGTCGTGGCTGGTTGCCCGTGGTCCGTGCGGCTCTGCCGTGGCCGGGGTACCCGCTTATCGTGACCCTAGACCCCGGTCGCCGGGGTACCCCCGGGAGGCGCGCATGGGCAGGGTGACGGTCCGCCGCCGGGTCGTCCGCTGGCGCGGCGACGGGCCCGACGCGTCGCGCACCGAGCGGGTCGACACCCTCGCCGCCGAGGAGCCCCTCGAGGTGCGGCGAGGCACCGAGGTGCTCACCGTGACCATGCGCACCCCCGGCGACGACCTCGACCTGGTGGCCGGCTGGCTGGTCGCCGAGGGACTGGTCCGCACGACCGACGACCTCGTCTCGGCGTCGTTCTGCCCCGGCCTCGACGGCGACGGCCACCAGACCTACAACGTGGTCGAGGTGGTGCTGTCCACCGGCGTCGGTGACGCGGCGACGCGACGGCGCAGCAACGCCGTCACCACGTCGGCCTGCGGGGTCTGCGGAGCCGCGTCGATCGGCGCGGTGCGGGTGCACTCGACCCACGACGTGTCGGCCGACCCGGTCCAGGTGCCGGTGGACGTGCTGCTCTCGCTGCCGGGCCGGCTGCGCTCAGCCCAGAAGGTCTTCGCCCGCACCGGCGGCCTGCACGCCGCGGGCCTCTTCACCGCGACCGGCGAGCCGGTCTGCGTGCGGGAGGACGTCGGGCGGCACAACGCCGTCGACAAGGTGGTGGGGTGGGCGCTGCGCGAGGGCCGGCTGCCGCTGCGTGGCCACGTGCTGCAGGTGAGCGGACGAGCATCCTTCGAGCTGGTCCAGAAGGCCGCGCTGGCGGGTCTGCCCGTCCTGTCGGCGGTGTCCGCGCCGTCCAGCCTGGCGGTGCAGGTGGCCGACGAGGTCGGCCTGACGCTCGCCGGCTTCGTCCGACCGGGAGGGCTCAACCTCTACGCACGGCCCGAGCGCGTGCCAGCTCCGTCGGGTCGTTGACGTTGAGCACCGAGTGCAGGAGCGGGTCGGCAGCGGCGACCGCGGGGTCGGCGAGCAGCCGGCTCTCGTCCAGCAGCAGGTGCCGCCGCGAGGCCACGAAGTCGGTCACCCTCCGGCGTCCTGAGCGCACCGCCTCACGGGCCTCGTCGGCGACGCCGGTGCAGTAGGCCGCGGCCAGCGGGTGCCACGAGCCGCCGACGACCGGCAGCGCGACGTCGACCGGGTCGGCGCCGGGGTCACGCAGGGCAGCGACCAGGCGACGTACGAACGCCGGGTGCAGCAGCGGCAGGTCCGTGGCGCAAACGAACGCGACCTCTGCCACCCGCCCCACGGCGGCCAACCCGACGGCCACGCCGAGCAGCGGTCCCTGACCCGGCTCGGGGTCGTCGACCACCTGGACGTCCTCCGGCAGCGGTGGCAGCGACTGGTCCGGCGACGACCGGACGACCAGCACCGGGCCCTCGATGCAGCCGGCGAGCAGGGTGCATGTGTGGGCGAGCAGCGGCTGTCCCTCCCAGTCCAGCCAGGCCTTGTCCTCGCCCATCCGGGCCGACCTGCCCCCGGCCAGCACCACCGCGCCGACGCCGGACCCGCCCACGGCCCGAGCGTAGGCGGCTGCTGGCTGAACATCGATTGGCCTGCGGTAATTGGCTCGCCAGGATGCGCGGACGGGCGTTCCATGGCGGTGTGCAGCTCACCCGTCCGGCGCTCCGCCGCCTCGACCCCCAGGCCCTCGACCCGGTCGACCTGGCCGGCGGCCTGGCCGTCTACGAAGCCGCCCGCCGAGTCGACTACCCGCACATGCTGCCCCGCACCGCGCAGGCCTGGACCGCCGACCTGGTGCTGGGGTGGGACGGCGAGCCGCCCACCGCCTACGTCCAGCGGGACGGCCGCGGCCGCGCGGTCGGCGTCCTCGAGGTCTACCTCCCTGAGCGGGACAACCGCCACCTCGCCATGCTCGACGTGACGGTCCATCCGGCGGTACGTCGTCAAAGGCTCGGCCGGGAGCTCCTCGAGGCCGGGCTCGACCGGGCCAGGGCAGCCTCTCGCGGCACCGTCTGGGTCGAGGGGTTCGACACTGCGGCGGCTCGCGGCTTCGCGGCGCGTCACGACCTGCAGCCGGCGATCGTCGAGGTCAATCGCCGGCAGATGATGCACGACGTCGACCACGACGACGTCGCAGCCGTCGTCGCCGACGCGACGGAGCACGCGACGGACTACGAGCTGCTGCGGGTGACCGGGCCGGTGCCGGCGGACCTGATGGACCAGATGGTGGTGCTCGTCGCCGCCATCAACGACGCACCGATGGACGACCTCGAGTTCGAGGACGAGGTGTTCAGTTCCGACCGGCTGCGAGCCTTCGACGCCGGACAGGTGGCCAAGGGCGGCCGCCTCTACCGGCTGGTCGCCCGGCACCGCGCGACCGGTGTGCTCGCCGGGCACACCGTGGTGGCGGTCGACGAGGACCGGCCATGGCACGCCGGGCAGCTGGACACCAGCGTCCTGGCGGCGCACCGCGGGCACCGTCTGGGCCTTCTGCTCAAGGGCTCGATGGTCCAGTGGCTGGCGCAGACCGAGCCGCAGCTGCTCGAGGTCGACACCTGGAACGCCGCGTCCAACGCGCACATGATCGCCGTCAACGAGCGGCTCGGCTACCAGGTCGTGGCGACGGCCACCTGCTACCAGACCCACGTCTGACCGACGCCGGCCCGACGCACCGCCCGACCCCTCACGCCTCGTCGCGAGCGCTGCAGACGCGCGCCGAACACGTGGGCGTGTCGCGCGTGCTTCCGCAGCGCTCGGCGGCCTTCGGCTCGACGCGCCGCCGGTTGGGCTGTCAGGGTGCGCAGCGTGGGACGTCTGGACCGGGTCGACCTGACCCTTGCGCTGTCCAAGAAGGACGAGGCCGAGCAGCTGGCGCAGCAGCAGGAGCGGCTGCTGCGCCTACGGCTGACGCTGGGGGGTCAGATCGGCGGGCGCATCGGCCCTCCCCTGTGCGTCGTCTTCGAGGGTTGGGACGCCTCCGGCAAGGGCGGCGCCATCAAGCGACTGGTCGACCACCTCGACCCGCGGCACGTGCGGGTCGCGCAGTTCGCGGCACCCACCCACGACGAGAAGCGGCACCACTTCCTGTGGCGGTTCTGGCCGGTGCTGCCCGGGCACGGGGGCATGGCGGTGCTCGACCGGTCCTGGTATGGCCGAGTCCTCGTCGAGCGGGTCGAAGGCTTCGCAACAGTCGAGCAGTGGAGCCGCGCCTACGACGAGATCGTCGACTTCGAGCGCACGCTGACGGCCGAGGGCATGATCCTGGTGAAGTTCTGGTTGCACCTGACCCAGGTGGAGCAGCAACGGCGCTTCGACCGCCGCAAGGACGACCCGTTGAAGTCCTGGAAGCTCACCGACGAGGACTGGCGCAACCGGGAGAAGCACGCGGCGTACGTCGAAGCCGTCGAGGACATGCTCGAGCGCACCGACCATCCGGCGGCTCCTTGGCACGTGGTCCCGGCCGAGGACAAGAGGTACGCCCGCGTCCACGTCGTCCGGCACGTCGCCGACGCCATCGAGTCGGCCGGAGTCGAGGCCCCGTAGCGCTGGGCCCGGGGTGCCCTACCTACGTCGGGTCGTCGTGGGCCTGTAGCCGCCGGAGGTCATCGCGGTCCGCTGCCGCCTCGTCACGATCCCTTGCAGCCCACTCCTGGTCGAGTGCGACAAGATCGCGGTCCGCCTGATCGGCGTGGGCGTCAACTCTGGAGCGCGCGCGCCGCGCCTCGGCGGCCGCTTCGCGGGCACGCACCGCGGCCGCCCGAACTTCGGCGGCGCGGTCACGCAGATCAGCTGCCCGAAGCAGCTCCTCCAGCTCGTCGGCGCTCTCGCGGACGTGTGCTTCTGCTTCCGTCAAGGCAGCCGAGCGCGTCCACAAGGCCGCTTCACGCACGTCTGCCTGGGTCTCGCGCTCGTCCAGCAGCACTCGACGGGCCTCCGCCAGGGCAGCTTCCGCCTCGAGTGCCTCTGCGGCGGCTGGCACACCGGGCTCCACGGTCATGGCAGAGACACTACGGGCCGCTGTCGGAACCGGCGACACCTGACCGCGGGCCGACGACAACGCCCCCGGCGACCATCTTCGAGCCCCCAGCGCCCCTCTGCATCTCGCCGCGCCGCAGAACGCCCTCCGCCCCTTGGCAATCAGATGTTTGACCGGCCGCGTAGCGGCAACCTCTAGGCCGCGTCCAGAACCGGCGCACTCCCATCCACGGCACCCCCTGATCGGGGGCCGTCCCTGCACGGAGTGGCCGCCTTCGGCCACTCTCCTGGCCACAAGGAGAGCACCCATGTCCACCTACGGGGAGACCGGCAACCGCACCGGCCGCGACTTCAGCACCACCGGCACCACCCGGCGCGACACCGTCGAGACGAAGCCCGCCTTCAAGACCACCGAACTGGCGGTCTGGGCCCTCACCGTCATCGGGGTCCTGGTCGCCGCAGCAGTGACAGAGAACCTCGACGGCCACGACGCGTGGAAGTACGTCACCTGGCTGTCCATCGGCTACATGATCAGCCGCGGGCTGGCCAAGGCCGGCAGCTACGCCAAGGACAACGACCCCCGCACCGCCGACACCAGCAACGGCCACCGGCACGACCGGTAGCCGTTGCTGCGTCGCACACAGTCCCAGGTGCGCCCCCTCGGGGGCGCACCTGGCTGCGTCGCCATGATCTGTTCCCACTGGGCTCGATACGGCTGCAACAGCGCGAGGCAGCCAACGCCGTCGGACGTGCACCGCGATGGTGAGTGGAGCGGGTGGCTACACGCATGATTCACAGACGCCGGAGGCGGCCCGACCCCGAAGAGCCGAACCGCCTCTGACCTGCGACCTTCTCGGTCGGGACGACAGGATTTGAACCTGCGACCCCTTGACCCCCAG
>DATHAP010000216.1 GCA_035489715.1 Actinomycetes bacterium | reverse complement strand
AGCCACTACGTCGAGGTCTTCGGCCTGCTCGACGGCGGCCGGCGCGACGGCGGGTGGATGGGCGAGGGCCGGCCGAAGGGCGGCCACGCCCTCGCGATCATCCCTGGCACCACCCACTACGACGTGGGGGAGTCGCCGCTCTTCGCCGCCGCGGTCCTCGACTTCCTCGACGACCGGAGGGTGTGAGCCGGGTCAGCCGGTGCTGCCCGGGGCCGGCTCCGGCGAGGCCGCGGCCGGCCGGTGCTTGGTCTCCGTGGACAGCAGCGCCGTCACCAGGGCCGCACCCATGATCGCGGCCGAGAGCGCCCACGCTGCCGAGAACGAGTACGTGTCGGCCAGCCAGCCCGCAAGGAGCGGTCCGATGACGGCTCCGAGGTCGGCCGCCATCTGGAAGGCCGCCACCACGGTGCCGCCCCGGCCGGACACCACGTCACCCACCGCGGCGCTGGGGGCCACCGTGAGGAACGCGGAGGCGATCCCGAAGAGGCCCATCGCGACGACGTACACGCCGAGCGACTCATGGGCTGCGAGGGCGCCGAGGCTCAGCGTGCCGAGCGCCGAACCGGCGATCATCCCCGGCCGACGGCCGACCCGGTCGGTGAGGTTGCCCACCAGCAGCAGCGCACCGCCCTGGGTCGCGGCGGACACCAGCAGCCCGATCCCGGTCCAGGTGCCGGAGGCGCCGATGCCCTCGGTGACGAACAGAGGGATGAGCGAGGACCGGATGCCGAAGAGCGCCCAGCCGTTGCCGAGGCTGGCGGTGAGCGCTGCCCGGTAGCCCGAGACGCGCAGCGCGGCACCCAGGCTGGTGTGGTCCTCGGGGCGGTCGTCGACGAACCGCTCGTGCAGCGTCGTCCGGGTCAGGAAGACCATGCCGATCGTGCCCGCCACGGCGAGCGTGCCGGCGTAGACGAAGAACGGCGCCCGCAGCGAGATGTCGGTCAGCGGGCCGCCGATCGCCGGCCCGGCGATGGCCCCGAGCAGGAACCCCGTCTGCCACATGCTGGTCGCCCGGCCGCGCTGGTCCGACTCCGTGACGCGCAGCAGCAGCGAGATGGCCGACACCGTGAACATCGCCGATCCCACGCCGCCGATCCCGCGCAGGAGCAGCAGCTGGGTGTAGGACTGCGAGAGCCCGGCGAGCGCGCTGCTGACGGCCACGATGCCGATGCCGGTGGCGAGCACGACCCGCTCGCCCACGCGGTTGACCAGCCGGCCACTGGCCAGGGCGGACACGAGACGCATGAAGGCGAAAGCAGAGATCACGGCTCCGGCCGCGGTCCGGCCGACCCCGAAGTCGCGGGCGAAGACCGGGATCGCGGGCGCCACGACGCCGAAGCCGACGGCGACCGCGAACGCCACGGCCGTCAGCACGAGGACCTCGCGCGGGAGGTTGCCGAACAGCCGGGACATCGCGGGTCAGGGTAGCCACACCCCGCAGCCGGCCCGAGCCGCGACGAGACGCGGACGCCCCGCCCGGCAGTGCCGGACGGGGCGTCGTGTCGCCTGTCCCGGAGGACCGAGCACTCGGCTCAGTCGTCCCAGGGACCGTAGTCGTCCTCGACCATGACGGTCTCCTTTCCCACCGGGCCACCGGCCATGCGCGCGACCGCGAGCGGTCGCTGCGCACGGGTGCTCGGTCGGCCGTCGCCGACCTCGAGCGGGCCCTACGTGCTCGGCACAACTCTGCGCCATGAACGGACCGGGCGCGTCGAACGAGGCGCGCTCCGGGCAACCTCTGGGTGGGTTGCTGCTCCCGAGTGTACTCGACAGGTCCGCCGGGCTCCTTGAGGGCTCACCACTCCCGGGCCTGAGGAGGCGGCGGCTGCGGGTCCGGGTCGTCGGCCGACAGGTCGACCTCCCAGGTGACGTGGTGCGGCCCGTCGCCGGTCCGCACCTGCAGGCGGCCGTCCGTGGTCGCGACGAGCAGGTCGCCGCCGGGTGCCCAGTCCGCCCACTGCACGTCGGTCAGCGGCTCCCCGTCCAGCCGGTAGTCCGGCGCCCCGTACGTCTCACGGTCGAAGGCTCGGAAGGCCGCGTACGCGCCGGTCACCGTGAGCACCGCGGTGTCCTCGGGCCGCTGCCGCGTCATGGTCAGCGTCGGCGCCCGCCGGATGTCCCAAGGGTCGTCCGGGTCGTACGTCGTCGAGCCGGCCGCCTCGGCCCAGCCCGCCCGCCGCTCGACGGCGTAGCTTGCGGGCCGCACCCACTTCATCCCCCACCGGTCGCGCAACAGCCCGGCGTCGCCCTCGTCCGGCTCGGGCAGCTCCCACACGGCCCGGTCGTCGACGAACTCCGCGCCACGGGTCCACGTGCCGTCGGTGCCCCAGGCCGCGAGAGCGGTCGCCCAGGGCAGCCGGCTGACCGCGACGTACGTGCCGCCGGCGGACCAGCGGGCCGGGCCGCCCAGCGCGACGTACGACAGCAGCCGGCCGTCCGGCGAGAGCGCGCACCGCTGCGGGTAGACGGTCGCCCGCAGCCAGGACCCGGACGTCCAGGACCGCGGGTCCCCGACGTCCCAGCGGCCGAGCCGGCACCAGTCGCTCGGCCCACGCCGGACGACGGCCACGACCGGTGCGTCCCGGGCCGGGACGCCGAACAGGCGCGGGGCCGTCACCCGGCCCGGCGGCCGCCCCGCCCGCCGGAGCGCCGGCTCAGGTAGTCGCTGACGACATACTGACCGAGGCGGCGCGGGTCGGGCTGCAGGACGCGTCCGCCGTTGCGCCGGGCCAGCTCCTGCATGAAGCCGATCAGTCGCGGGTCGTCGTCGAGGGCGAAGACGTTGAGGGAGGCGCCACGGCGGGTCATCCGGTCGACCTCGGCCACGGTGAGGGCGAGCGTCTCGGGCTCCGGCGGCCAGGCGAACCACGGCTGCCCACCGGGCATCAGGTGCGCCGTCGGCTCACCGTCGGTGACGACCAGCACGACCGGCTCGGCCTGGGGGTGCTGGTCGAGGAAGCGGCCGGCCAGGATCAGCGCGTGCTGCAGGTTGGTGCCCTGCACGTAGTCGGCGTCCAGTGAGGCCAGGTCGGTCGGGTCCAGCGTCCGGGCGTAGGACGAGAAGCCGATCACCGTGAGCGCGTCCTGGGGGAACTGCCCGCTCACCAGCGCGTGCAGCGCCAGCGCCGTCGCCTTGGCCACGGCCCACGTGTCGCGCAGCACCATCGAGTAGGACAGGTCGACGAGCAGGCAGACCGCCGCGGACGTCCTGCGGTCGGTCTCGGCCACCTCGAAGTCCTCGGTGGCCAGGGTGATGCCGCCGCGTCCGGGACGGCTGGCGTCCGGCCCGATGGCCGCCCGGCCGGAGCGCACCGCATTGGTCAGCGTGCGGACCACGTCGAGCGGCTGCTCGTCGCCGAACTGCCAGGCACGGCTGGCCCCGGTGAGCTCGCCGGCCTGGCCGGCGTCGGACACGTCGTGACCGCCGCGGGCGCTCGCGTGCAGGTCGGAGAAGACCCGCCGCAGCGCGGTCTGCCCGAGTCGCCGGATCGCCTTTGCCGTCAGCTCCAGCCGGCCCGCGGTGCGGTTGACGTAGCCCTGGGCCTCGAGCTCGCGCTCCAGCCGGCGCAGCTCGGCCAGGTCGTCGGCGGCCCGCCTGCCGAGGGCCCGGCGCACCGCCTCCTCGTCGATGTCCTCCAGCGAGGCACCGGGGTAGTCCTGCCCGACGGCCGACTCGAGCTCGTCGAGGTCGGCGAGGTCCTGCACCGCGCTGGTCGCGTCGCCGGCGCCCAGCGGCTGCTCGCCGCGGACCCGCTCGCGGCCGGACCAGTCCAGGTCCGGCCGGCGGCTGCGCAGCGCTTCGCCGAGCTGGGACATCTCCCGTGCCAGATCCATGTCCTCCAGGGCACCCGCCATCAGCGCGGACAGCTCGTCACGCTGCTGCTGCGAGAGCGACTGCATCATCCGCTCGGCCGCCGCCGCCCGCCGGGCCAGCGAGTCGACGAGCTCCTCCAGGTCGCGCGGGTTGTCGGGAAACATGTCGCCGTACGTCGCCATGAACTCGTCGAACTGCTCCTGGGTGT
>DATHAP010000215.1 GCA_035489715.1 Actinomycetes bacterium | reverse complement strand
CCCGCGGCACACCTGCCCCGAACCGTCAGCGAGGCTCCATGCGCAAGGCCCCCTCCGCCGTCCTGCTCAGCGTGCTCGTGCCCCTGGCGACCGCGCTGCCCGTGGTCAGCCTGCCGGCGGCGGCGCCCCGGCCGGTGGCCCCCGAGGTCCGCGCCGAGGCGCTGCGCGGCGTCGACCCGGCGCTGCTCGGCACCCCGTCGGCCCGGCGCAGCCTGCGGGCCGCCTCGGCCGAGGTGAGCACCCCCGACCGGCCGGAGGTGCTGGTCTCGAGAACCGGGGTCGCCGAGTTCGACCTGCTCGGGGTCACCTGGCGACGTACGCCCCCCGGGAGGGATGCACCGAGCGTGCTCGTGCGCGCCCACGGCGACGACGGCTGGAGCGCATGGACCGCGCTGGACCCCGCGCCCACGCCGGGCGGCGGCGAGGCCCGGCACGCCCGGGGCGGCACCGAGCCGCTGTGGGTCGGGCCGTCGGACGGCTACCAGGTGCGGGTGGACGTGCGCTCGGGACCGGTGCCTCGCGGCCTGCGGGTCGACCTGATCGACCCGGGCAGCTCGGCGGCCGACGCCGACCCGACGGCCGGCCGGCCGATGCAGGGCGCCGCGGCCGCCGCCGGCCAGCCGGTGATCTACAGCCGCGCCCAGTGGGGCGCCGACGAACGGCTGCGCAGCGGCACGCCGAAGTACAGCGCGACCATCAAGACCGGCTTCGTCCACCACACCGCCGGCACCAACGGCTACTCCGAGGCCGAGGTGCCCAAGATCCTGCGAGCGGTCTACGCCTACCACGTGAAGGGCAACGGCTGGTCGGACATCGGCTACAACTTCCTGGTCGACCGCTTCGGCCGGCTGTGGGAGGGCCGCTACGGCGGCATTACCAAGGCGGTCATCGGCGCCCACACCGGTGGCTTCAACGTGGACACCTTCGCGGTCTCGGCTCTCGGCAACTACGACAAGGTCGCCCCGGAGCAGCCGATGCTCGACTCGATCGCGCGGCTGATGGCGTGGAAGCTCGGCTCGCACTTCCGCGACCCCAACGGCACCGCCGTGCTCACTTCCCAGGGCGGCGGTACGTCGCGGTACTCGGCCGGCACCAAGGTCACCTTCAGCAACGTCTCCGGGCACCGTGACGCGGGGCGGACGTCCTGCCCCGGCAGCAACCTCTACGCGCAGCTGCCGACGATCCGCGCCCTCACCACGTCGTACATGGGGACCGCCCTCTACAACCCGAGGCTGTCCGCCGGCTCCGCCGTCTACGGGGCCGGGTCGACCGTCACGGCGACCGCGCGGGTCAGCAGCGACCAGCTGTGGCGGCTCGAGGTCCGCGACGCGTGCCGCACCACGCTGGTCCGGACCGTGACCGGCACCGCGTCGCCGGCCGTGCCGCTGAGCGCCCTGTGGGACCTGCGCGACGACGCCGGCGCGCTGGTCCGCCCCGGCGCGTACACCCTGGCGCTCACCGGCTCCGACGCCGGCGGGTCGACGCCCACCTGGAGCGCCCCGGTGACCGTCGACGCCGCGCGGTCGACCCCGCCGACGGTGGCGCCGGCGGCCCGGCCGGGGCGGACCGGCTTCGTCCCGGTCGACCCGATCCGGCTCTACGACACCGGCGCCGACGGCAACCTGCCCGTGGCGTCCGGGCAGCGGCTGGACCTGCGGGTGCCCGGGGTCGGCCGGGTGCCGGAGTCCGGCGTCGCCGCGGTGGCGCTCAACATCTCGGCCGGGTGCGCGACCGCGAGCACCTCGGTCCGCGCCTGGGCCACCGGGTCGGCCAAGCCGGCGTCGGCGGCCCTCAACGTGCCGGCCGGCGGCTCGGGATCGGCGATGGCGGTGACCGCACTCGGCGGCAACGGCATGGTGAGCATCGCCAACGCCGCCGGCACGACGGAGCTCGCGGTGCACGTCATCGGCTACTACCCGACCGCCGGTGGTGACGTCTTCCGCCCGACCAGGCCGCTGCGCCTCTACGACTCGCGGCGCGACCCGGCCGGGCCGCTGGTGCCCGGCGGGCAGCGCTCCGTCACGCTGCCCACGCTGTCCGGCATCCCGGCGGCGTCGATGAGCGGGGCGCTGCTCAACGTGACCGCCCTGTCGGCGAGCGGCCGCGGCGCGGTGACCGTCGCGTCCGCCGGCAGCGACCGGGGGAGCGCCACCGTGTCGTACGCGCCCGGGCGGCCGGTGCAGAACCGTGCGGTCGCCCGCCTCGCCGGCGGCACCTTCGAGCTCACCGGGCGCGACGCGACGGCGCATGTCGTCGTCGACGTGGTCGGCTGGTGGGCGCCGCAGGCCGTCATGGGCGGGCGCCTGTTCCAGCCCCGCGCCGCGGCCCGGGTGCTCGACACCCGCACCGGCGTCGGCGCCCCGCGGGCCCGGGTGGGCGCCGGCGGCGTCGTCACCGTGCAGGTCGCGGGCAAGGGCAAGCCGGTCCCGGCCGGTGCCCGCGCCGTCGTGATGAACCTCACGGCGGTCGACCCCTCGCGCAACTCGTTCGTGACCGCGTGGCCCAACGGCGCGGTGCGCCCGGCGTTCCCCGACCTCACGCTGCGGGCCTGGCGGACGACGGCGAACCTCGTGGTGGTGCGGGTCGGGACCAAGAACCGGATCCGGGTCACCAACGGGGCCGGGTCGACGCACCTCGTCGGGGACGTGGTGGGCTACTACCCCTAGGCTGGCTCGGGTCATGAGCCAGCAGCCCGCGCCCGACGTCACCGCCCGACTGCCCGTCACCGAGCCCGTCACGGAGTCGATGTCTCCGGCGACCCCGGGCACGCACCAGGTGACGCAGCAGACCCCCGACCCCGGCCCCGGCGACCCGCCGCTGGTCACGATCGTGCTGCCCTGCTTCAACGAGCAGGAGCACGTGATCGAGGAGGTCGAGCGGATCTGCGCGGCGATGGACGCGTCCGGCCTGTCCTACGAGCTGCTCGTGATCGACGACGCTTCGACCGACGCGACGCTGCCGCTGCTCGAGGAGGCCCTGCCGAGCTTCCCGCATATGCGCCTGATGCCGTTCCGGCGCAACGGCGGGTCGGGCACGGCGCGGCGCATCGGGACCATGGACGCGCGCGGCGAGATCGTCGTGTGGACCGACGCCGACATGACCTACCCGAACGAGCGCATCCCCGAGCTGGTGTCGATGCTCGTCGACGACCCGACCTACGACCAGGTCGTCGGCGCCCGGACCTCCGAGGAGGGCTCGCACAAGCTGCTGCGGGTGCCCGCGAAGTGGGTCATCCGCAAGATCGCCGAGCGGCTGTCGAACTCCTCGATCCCGGACCTGAACTCCGGGCTGCGGGCCTTCCGGCGGTCGGTGTCGCTGCCCTACCTGCGGCTGCTGCCGCCAGGGTTCTCCTGCGTCACGACGATCACGCTGGCGTTCCTGTCCAACCAGCACGACATCAAGTACGTCCCGATCGACTACGCGAAGCGGTCGGGCACGTCGAAGTTCCACTTCGTCAAGGACGCCTACCGCTACATCCTGCAGGTGCTGCGGATGGTCATGTACTTCAACCCGCTCAAGGTCCTCATGCCGCTGGCGCTGTGGCTGGTCGGCATCGGGCTGGCCAAGGCGGTCTACGACCTGTTCGCCCACTTCGGCCGCTTCGCGGTCAACACCGTCCTCATCTTCATCACCGGCATGCTGATCGGCGCCCTGGCCCTCCTGGCGGACCTCATCGTGCGGTCCCGCTCCGAGGTCTAGGCCGCCCGTGGCCGAGCCGGCCGGGCCAGGACGGCCGGACGGTCCCGTCGGGCCGACGCGCGGGACGTGGCGGCGCTCGGCGCTGTCCCTGACCTTCCTGGTCCTCGCGGTCGCGGCGTTCGCCTGGGCGCTGGCCGGCCAGTGGTCGCAGGTCGTCGACCGGCTGGCCGACCAGGAGCCGGTCGTCCTCGTCGGCTCGCTGGGGCTCGCGCTGGTCGGCGTCTTCGTGAGCTTCCTGCTGTGGTGCGGGACGCTGGGAACCCTCGGGTCGACGCTGCCGGTG
>DATHAP010000214.1 GCA_035489715.1 Actinomycetes bacterium | reverse complement strand
CTCCGGCGTGGGCACCTCGTCCAGGTGCAGGCTCTCTCGCGGGTCCTTGTCCCTGCTGGTCCGGCCCTCGAACATGCCGACCTCGGCCTGGCGCACCGTGATGCCGCGGTAGTGCTCCGGGACCGGGAGCGCCGCGTAGTCGGCCGGCGTGGCGTCCGCACCGAGGATCGTCTCGAGGATGTCCTTCATCGCTGCCTCCGGGCTGCGTCCGGGAAGGGCCTGCCCCGGATATTACCGGCCGGTAACCTACTCGGCGCCGCCGGGGTCGGCGGCCGGCTGCACCAGCTCGACCAGCACCCCCATGGCGTCCTTGGGGTGCACGAAGTTGACCAGCGAGCCGGCGGTGCCTCGGCGCGGCTCGTCGTAGAGCAGCCGTACGCCGCGCCCGCGTAGCGTGGTCGACACCGCCGCCACGTCGTCGACCGTGTAAGCGACCTGCTGGATGCCTTCGCCGTTGCGTTCGAGGAACCTGCCGATGAGCGAGTCCTCGCGCAGCGGGGCCAGCAGCTGGATGCACGAGCCCGAGTCGCCGACCGCGAGCATGGCCTCGCGCACGCCCTGCTCCTCGTTGACCTCCTCGTGCACGGCGACGACGCCGAAGGTGTCGCGGTAGAAGGCGATGGCGGCGTCGAGGTCGCGGACGGCCAGACCGACGTGGTCGATGCGGTTCAGCACCCGGCTATCGTGACACTGCCCGTCCCGGGCCCACGCAGTCGCGTCACAGGAGGTTCGAGGTCATGGCCGGTTCCGTCATCGTCGCGGGGGCCCGGACCCCGATGGGCCGCCTGCTCGGCTCGCTCAAGGACTTCTCCGGCGCCGACCTCGGGGCGGTCGCCATCAAGGGCGCGCTCGAGAAGGCCGGCGTCGCGCCGGACCAGGTCGACTACGTGATCATGGGCCAGGTGCTGCAGGCCGGCGCCGGGCAGATCACCGCGCGCCAGGCCGCCGTGAAGGCGGGCATCCCCATGACCGTGCCGGCGCTCACGATCAACAAGGTCTGCCTGTCCGGTCTGGACGCGGTGGCGCTCGCCGACCAGCTCATCCGGGCCGGGGAGTTCGACATCGTCGTCGCCGGCGGCATGGAGTCGATGACCCAGGCGCCGCACCTGCTGCCCAAGAGCCGCAGCGGCTACAAGTACGGCGCAGTCGAGCTGGTGGACGCGATGGCCCACGACGGGCTGTTCTGCGCGTTCGACCAGTGCGCGATGGGCGAGTCGACCGAGCGCTACAACGCCCGCCTGGGCATCAGCCGCGAGGACCAGGACGCCTTCTCCGCGCTGTCCCACCAGCGGGCCGCCGAGGCGGCCAAGAACGGGCTGTTCGACGACGAGATCGTCCCCGTCGAGATCCCGCAGCGGAAGGGTGACCCGGTCGTCTTCACCACCGACGAGGGCGTGCGGGCCGACACCACCGCCGACCTGCTCGCCAAGCTGCGGCCCGCGTTCTCGGCCGACGGCACGATCACCGCCGGGTCGTCGTCGCAGATCTCGGACGGCGGGGCGGCCGTCGTCGTCATGAGCCGGGACAAGGCCGAGGAGCTGGGCCTGAGCTGGCTGGCCGAGATCGGTGCGCACGGTGTCGTGGCCGGCCCGGACGCGAGCCTCCAGTCGCAGCCCGCCAACGCGATCAAGGCCGCCCTGGCCAAGGAGTCCCTCGACGTCTCCGACCTCGACCTGGTGGAGATCAACGAGGCGTTCGCCTCGGTGGGCATCCAGTCGATGCGCGAGCTCGGCCTGGACTCCGACAAGGTCAATGTCAACGGCGGGGCGATCGCCATGGGGCACCCGATCGGCATGAGCGGCGCGCGGCTGGTCCTCACGCTCGCGCTGGAGCTCCGGCGACGCGGTGGTGGCCTCGGAGCCGCGGCCCTCTGCGGCGGCGGCGGCCAGGGCGACGCGCTCGTCCTGCGCGTGCCTGCCGCCTCCTGAGCGGCGTGGCCGCCGACCGCCGGGCTCCCGACGTCGACGAGCTCGTGCGGCGGGCCCGCGAGGGCGACGCGCGGTCGGTGGCGCGGCTGATCTCGCTGGTCGAGGACGCGTCGCCGCTGCTGCGCGAGGCGATGGCGGCGCTGGTCCCTTACGGCGGGCAGGCCGCCGTGGTCGGCCTCACCGGGGCACCCGGCGTGGGCAAGTCCACGACGACGAGCGCGCTGGTGGGCGCCTACCGCGGCCTCGGCAAGCGGGTGGGCGTCCTCGCCGTGGACCCGTCCTCGCCGTTCTCCGGGGGTGCGCTGCTCGGTGACCGGGTCCGGATGCAGGAGCACGCGCTCGACCCGGACGTCTACATCCGCTCGATGGCCAGCCGCGGCCACCTCGGTGGTCTGTCCTGGTCGACGCCGCAGGCGCTAAGGGTCCTCGACGCGGCCCGCTGCGACGTGGTGCTGGTCGAGACCGTGGGCGTCGGTCAGTCCGAGGTCGAGGTCGCGGGGCTGGCCGACACCACCGTCGTCCTGCTGGCGCCGGGCATGGGCGACGCGATCCAGGCGGCCAAGGCGGGCATCCTCGAGGTCGGTGACGTCTACGTCGTCAACAAGGCCGACCGCGACGGCGCCGACGCTACTGTGCGGGAGCTGCGGCACATGCTGACCCTCGGCGAGCGCCGTCAGCCGGGCGACTGGCGGCCGCCGATCGCCAAGACCGTCGCGGCCCGGGGCGAGGGCGTCGACGAGGTCGTCGAGTCGCTGGACAAGCACCGCGGCTGGCTCGAGGAGTCCGGGGAGCTGGCCCGCCGGAGGCTGCGGCGGGCCGCCGACGAGGTCGAGGCCATCGCGGTCACGGCGCTGCGGGCCCGGATGGGCGACGTCCGTTCGCCGCACGGGGGGGCCGGCCTGGACGAGCTGGCCGCCGAGGTCGTCGCCGGCCGGACCGACCCGTACGCCGCGGCCGACCGCCTGGTCGAGGGGCTCACTCACGAGGACTAGGGAGTCGTGCTGGTGCTCGGCTCGGCGGTGCCGGTGGCCGTGCCCGTCGGGCTGGCCGTGGACTGGGTCGGGTCGGAGGTGCTGGTCGGGGTGGAGGTCGAATCGGTGGGGCTGGGCTCGGACGTCGGCTCCGGGTCGTCGCAGAAGAAGGTCACGTCCTGGGTGAAGGTGTCCCCGCCCCCGACCGTCACCGGGTGCAGCCGTCCGTTGGCGCCCAGCACGTGCCGGCCGGGCGGGAGGCCCGACACCCGGAAGTGGTCGCCGTCCCGGAGATCCTGGACCTTGAGGTGGACGGCGCGGACCCCGTTCAGCCACACCCACATGCTGATCTCGCCGTCGATGCAGGAGTCGGGGATGTGGACGTCGCCCTCGACCGCCGAGCCGCGCCCCATGCGGGTGACATCGACCGTGTTGCTGCGGGTGCAGGGGACTGCCTCCGCGACCGTCGGGTCGGTGGCGCCACCGACGAACGTCGCGGCCCAGCTGACGTTGCGGGCCTTGGACTTGGCGTCCCCCAGCAACGGCCAGGGGGCCAGCAGCACGGGGGCGTGCGGGCAGACGATCGTGAACTGCCCCTTCTTGTCGGTCCGGCCGACGGCCCAGCCGCTGGGCAGGAAGCCGTCGATGTCCGGCACCCCGACGTAGACGTAGAGCCCGGCCGCGGGTTGACCGGCGCTACCGAGAGCCTGGCCGTGGTAGGCCAGGCTGCCCGGCTCCGGCCGGGTCCGCACCACGTCAGCGCCGGTCGCCGCGGCGTCCTCGGTCCGGCTGCCCTTCGGCGTCCGGGTGGCTGCCGAGCTGGCCGGCGGCGGTGCGCTGGTGGTCGTGGTCTCGCCGGACACCCCGTCGGTCAGGTTGTCGACGGCGTCGACGACCTCGCGTGGCACGTCGCGGCCGAGGGCGAAGCCGCCACCGAGGCCGGCCACGAAGACCACCGAGACGGTCAGCAGCGCGAAGGCCCGCCGGTGCCGTCGGTAGCGCGCACGGGCAAGCACCCGCTCCAGCTCGCCGGTCGGCGGGCTGAGCGGCTCGATCCGCTTGCGGGGGAGCTCGTTCACTCGATCCTCCCGCCGCCCTCGCTGCTCTCGATCATGCTCAGCAGGCGGGCCCGGGCGTCGTACAGCATCCGCTTGACCGTGCCCTCCGGCCGGTGCAGGGCGCCGGCCACCTCGGCGATGCTCAGGTCCGCGTAGTAGTGCAGCAGCACCGGCACCCGCATCCGCTCCGGCAGCCGCTCGACCAGGTCGCGCAGCCACGGGTCGCACGCGGGCGTGCTGGTCTCGGTGCGCTCCTCGATGCGCTGGCAGAGCCGGCGATCGCGCTGCTCCCGGCGCCAGCGGTCGCGCACCAGGTTCGTCGCGGTCACGTAGAGGTAGCCCTTGGGGTCGTGGACCGTCATCCAGCGGGACAGCAGCCGGGTGAAGGCCTCGGACGCGATGTCGTGCGCGGCGTCGCGGTCGCCGACCAGGGCGGCGCACCAGCCGGCCAGCGGGCCGTAGTGCTGGTTCCAGAGGACCCGGGCGGCCTCGTCGCGGGACAGGGCGGTGGCGGCTGCCCCGGGGGCACCCGCTGTCACCGCCACACCGGCCATCTCGTGTCCGCCCGTCGGATCAGGTCCCTGGTGCTCATGCCCGGGACGATGTCGTCGAGGCCAAGGACGCCGAAGCGCCCCGGCCGGTTCACCTCGGCGGCCGGGGATCGATGGAGCCGGACCCCTGGGGACCGGTCACCCCTCTCCACCTCTCGCAGGGTAGGGGCCGACGGGTACTCTCGGGGCACGAAAGGGACATGACCGCGCGCCGCGACGGCTGCCGGTCCCTGTCACATCGTCGACACCCGTGGAGGAGCGTCGTGGACGCCGCCGAGATCGAGGCCGGACGCCGCCGCTGGCAGGAGCGGTTCGCCGCCTCCCGGGTGCGCGACGCCGACTTCACCACGCTGTCCGGCGACCCGGTGGACCCGGTCTACGGCCCGGGCGAGAACGACGCCGTGGCCGGCTTCGAGCGCATCGGCTGGCCGGGTGAGTACCCGTTCACCCGCGGCCTGCACCCCACCGGCTACCGCGGGCGCACCTGGACCATCCGGCAGTTCGCCGGCTTCGGCAACGCCCAGCAGACCAACGAGCGCTACCAGATGATCCTGGCCGCCGGCGGCGGCGGGCTCTCCGTCGCGTTCGACATGCCGACCCTGATGGGCCGCGACTCCGACGACGCCCGGTCCCTCGGCGAGGTCGGCCACTGCGGGGTGGCGATCGACTCGGCCGCCGACATGGACGTGCTCTTCTCCGACATCCCGCTCGGCGACGTCACGACGTCGATGACGATCAGCGGGCCCGCCGTCCCGGTCTTCTGCATGTACCTCGTCGCCGCCGAGCGCCAGGGCGTCGACCCCTCGGTGCTCAACGGCACGCTGCAGACCGACATCTTCAAGGAGTACATCGCCCAGAAGGAATGGCTCTTCCCGCCCGAGCCGCACCTGCGCCTGATCGGCGACCTGATGGAGTACTGCGTCGAGCACATCCCGGCGTACAAGCCGCTGAGCGTGTCGGGCTACCACATCCGCGAGGCGGGCTCGACCGCCGCGCAGGAGCTCGCGTTCACCCTCGCCGACGGCTTCGGCTACGTCGAGCTCGGGCAGTCGCGCGGCCTCGACGTGGACGACTTCGCCCCCGGCCTGTCGTTCTTCTTCGACGCCCACCTGGACTTCTTCGAGGAGATCGCGAAGTTCCGCGCCGCCCGGCGGATCTGGGCCCGCTGGATGCGCGACGTCTACGGTGCCAGGACGGACAAGGCGCAGTGGCTGCGCTTCCACACCCAGACCGCCGGTGTGTCGCTGACGGCGCAGCAGCCGGACAACAACATCGTCCGTACGGCCCTCGAGGCGCTGTCGGCCGTGCTCGGCGGCACCAACTCCCTGCACACCAACGCGCTGGACGAGGTGCTGGCGCTGCCCAGCGAGAAGGCGGCGGAGATCGCGCTGCGCACCCAGCAGGTGATCATGGAGGAGACCGGTGTCGCCAACGTCGCCGACCCGCTCGGCGGCTCCTGGTACGTCGAGGCGCTGACCGACCGGATCGAGGCCGAGGCCGAGGCCGTCTTCACCCGGATCCGCGACATGGGCTCCGACGGTTCGATCACCTCCGGGCTGCTGCGCGGCATCGAGGACGGCTGGTTCATGTCCGAGATCGCCGAGGCCGCCTTCACCTACCAGCGGGCGCTGGAGAAGGGCGACAAGAAGATCGTCGGCGTCAACTGCCACACCTCGACCGTCGAGGAGCCGCTGGAGATCCTGCGGGTCTCTCACGAGGTGGAGCGGCAGCAGAACCGCGTCCTCGCCGACCGCCGCGCGGGCCGCGACCAGGAGGCCATCGCCGGCTCGCTGCGCCGCATGGTCGAGGTGGCGCGCGGGGACGGCAACCTGGTCCCGCCGATGCTCGACGCGGTCCGCGCCGAGGCGACCCTGGGCGAGATCTGCGATGCGCTGCGCGCCGAGTGGGGCGACTACCGCGAGCCTCCGCGGTTCTGAGCGGACCGAGCGGAGCCAGGGACATCTGACGTGCACGCCCTCGTCCGCGAGCTGCTGGCCGTGATGCCGGCGGACGGCGCGGCCTGGCCGCGGGCCGAGCGGGAGCGGTGGACGGCTGCGCTGGCCGCGGTGCTCGACGTCGTGTACGACGAGGACGGCCGGCCTCGTGACCCGGCCGTGCCGGAGCACGTCCTCGACCTGCGACCGGTGGACGAGCCGGCCGACGAGGTCCAGCAGCCGACGGGCCGCGGCCGGCACGCCCGCGGCGGCCCCGGATGACATCGGCGATGATGGGGGCATGAGCCAGCCGACCTTCAACCCGTACGGCGCCGTCGACCTGTCGGCGCTGGCCGCCCGGCCGGCGGCCGGACCTGCAGGGCCCGCCCCCGTCCCGGGCGGCGTGGTCGTCGACGTCACCGAGGCCGACTTCCAGGCCGTCGTGGTCGAGCAGTCGATGACGGTGCCCGTGGTCATCGACTTCTGGGCCGACTGGTGCGGCCCGTGCAAGCAGCTGAGCCCGGTGCTCGAGCGGCTGGCCGACGCGGACCAGGGCCGATGGCTGCTCGCCAAGATCGACGTGGACGCCAACCCCCGGCTCGGTCAGGCCTTCCAGGTGCAGGGCATCCCGGCGGTGTTCGCCGTGGTCAAGGGCCAGCCGATCCCGCTCTTCGAGGGCGCCCTGCCCGAGGCGCAGGTGCGGCAGTACCTGGACGAGCTGCTCAAGGTGGCCGAGGCCAACGGGGTCACCGGGCGGGTCGTTGGGGGGGAGACCGAGCCGGTCGTGGACGAGGAGCCGGCGGCCGACCCCCGGTACGACGAGGCCTACGACGCGATCGAGCGCGGCGACCTGGACGCGGCGGCGGCCGCCTACCGGGCCCTCCTCGCCGACGACCCCGCCGACGCCGACGCCCAGGCGGGGCTCGGCCAGGTCGAGCTGATGCGACGTACCCAGGGTGTGGACCCGGCGGCGGCGCGGGCCCGGGCGGCCGAGGCGCCGGACGACGTGGCGGCGCAGGCGGCGGCGGCGGACCTGGACCTGCTCGACGGGCACGTCGAGGAGGCGTTCGCCCGGCTGGTCGACCTGGTCGCCCGCAGCAGCGGCGACGACCGCGACGCGGCGCGCACCCACCTGGTCGGGCTCTTCGAGCTGGTCGGGAGCCAGGACGAGCGGGTGGCCCGGGCTCGGACCGCGCTGGCCAACGCCCTGTTCTGAGAGACGCCGAAGGCCGCCCCGGACCTGCCGGGGCGGCCTTGGCGACGGTCGTGGGTGGTCGGCTCAGACCAGGAAGATGATGAGCAGGACGACGGCGATGACGAGCGCGAGGATCGCGATGGTGCGCGTGTTCACGGGAGCTCCGTTCGACAGGTGGGTGTGCGGGCAGGGGCAACTGGGATGGATCCTGTCCGCGCAGCCCGCCGCCAAACGTTCGTTCAGCCGTGGATGCGGACTCCCCACAGGTCGCGGTCCGGCAGGACCTCCTCCTGCAGCAGCTCCCAGCCGAGCCGCGCGTAGAGCCGCGGGGCCGGCAGCCGACCGTCGCCGCGCGGCCAGGTGCACAGCAGGGCCCGCTCCTCCTCGGCGCCCTCGAGCAGCAGGTCCACCAGGGCGGCGCCGAAGCCGCGGCCCTGGGCGACCGGGTCCACGGCGAGCTCGACCACCTCGAGGTGGCCGCCCATCCACTCCCGGGCCAGTGCCTCGGACACCCGGGCGGTCACCTGGTCGGTCCACCACTGGCCGGCCCGTCCGGTGAAGCCGTAGCAGAAGCCGAGCAGCCGACCGCGCTCGCGGACGACCGCGCACCGGAAGCCCTCCCACCCGGCATGCCTCGGCAGCTGCTCCGTCATGATCTGACGCACCCGCTCGTCCGACTCGGCATAGGGCTCGCGGGCGAAGGCCGTCCGGTAGACCTGGTTGAGCTCGTCGAGGACGGCCAGCGCGCCGGGCCCGTCCAGCACCTCGATGGTGGGCAGCCGGTCCTCGAGGACGTACTCCCAGCCCTCGCGCCAGGCGAAGGGTGCGGCGGCCGCGCGAGCGAGGGGTCGTCCGGTCAGCAGGTGGTCCAGGGCGTAGCGGGTGGCGGCGTGCCCGACCAGCAGCATGCGCTCGCCGTCGTGGTCCCGTGCGAGCTCGCCGAGCAGCTCTCGCACTCCCTCGACCACCTGCCGGTAGCTCTGGCCGCCGGGGAAGGGCACGTCCACCCGCCGCCGCCGCTGCGCGTGCACGACGTCGATCGGGGCCCCGGTGAGCTCGCCGAAGTCGACCTCGCGCAGCCGGGGGTCGGTCCGCCGGGGCACCGGGCTGTCCGCGAAGGCGATGTCGACCGTCTGCACCGCGCGGTGCAGGTCGGACGAGACCACCAGGTCGATCCCGTCGTCACGGCGGCGAGTGCCGAGCTGCTCCGCGTTGCGGATGCCGGCGGCGGACAGCGAACCCGGCTGCCATCCGGTGCAGACGCCGGCCTCGTTGTCGAGCGTCGTCGAGTGGGTCTCGTAGACCAGCCGGACGGCCATCACGGGAACCAGCCGTTCCGGGCCCAGGTCAGCCTGCGGCTCGGCGCAGCCAGACCGTGCCCAGCGGCGGCACCCGGAGCGTCGCCGAGGCGGGCTGGGCGTGCCAGCCGTCGCCGTCCGCCTCGACCGCGCCAAGGTTGCCGACGCCGCTGCCGACGTACGTCTCGGCGTCGGTGTTGAGCACCTCGTCCCAGCGGCCGGCGGTTGGCAGGCCGACCCGGTAGCCCTCGTGCGGGACGGCCGAGAAGTTGGCGATGCACGCCACGGCCGACCCGTCGGAGCCCCAACGCAGGAAGGAGAACACGTTGTTGCCGGCGTCGTTGGCATCGATCCACTGGAAACCGTCTGGGTCGACGTCCTGCGACCAGAGCGCGGGGGAGTCGCGGTAGACGGCGTTCATGTCGCTGACCATCGTCTGCACGCCGCGGTGGTCGGGGTTGTCGGTCAGCCACCAGTCCAGCGAGCGCGACTCGGCCCACTCCGACTCCTGGCCGAACTCCGAGCCCATGAAGAGCAGCTGCTTCCCGGGGTGGGCCCACATGAAGGCGAGGTACGCCCGCAGGTTGGCCAGCTGCTGCCACCGGTCACCGGGCATCTTGCGCAGCAGCGAGCCCTTGCCGTGCACCACCTCGTCGTGGCTGATCGGCAGCACGTAGTTCTCGGAGTAGGCGTACATCATCGAGAACGTCATCTGGTGGTGGTGGTACTGCCGGTAGACCGGCTCGTGCGACACGTAGTCGAGCGAGTCGTGCATCCAGCCCATGTTCCACTTGAAGCCGAAGCCCAGCCCGCCCAGGTGCGTGGGCCGGGTGACGCCCGGCCACGCGGTCGACTCCTCGGCGATCGTCACGATGCCCGGCACCCGCTTGTAGGCCGTCGCGTTCATCTCCTGCAGGAACGACACCGCCTCGAGGTTCTCCCGCCCTCCAAACTCGTTGGGTACCCACTCGCCGGGCTCGCGCGAGTAGTCGAGGTAGAGCATCGACGCGACGGCGTCCACCCGCAGCCCGTCGATGTGGTACTCCTCGAGCCAGTACAGCGCGTTGGAGACGAGGAAGTTGCGCACCTCGGTGCGGCCGAAGTTGAAGACGTACGTCCCCCAGTCCAGCTGCTCGCCCCGCCGGGGGTCGGGGTGCTCGTAGAGCGCCGTCCCGTCGAACCGGGCGAGTGCCCACGCGTCCTTGGGGAAGTGCGCCGGCACCCAGTCGATGATGACCCCGATGCCCGCCTGGTGCAGCCGGTCCACCAGGTAGCGGAAGTCGTCGGGCGACCCGAAGCGCGACGTCGGCGCGAAGTAGGACGACACCTGGTAGCCCCAGGAGCCGCCGAACGGGTGCTCGGCCACCGGGAGCAGCTCCACGTGGGTGAAGCCGAGGTACTGCACGTGGCCGACCAGCTCGTCGGCGAGCTCGCGGTAGCCCAGTCCCTGCCGCCAGGACCCGAGGTGCACCTCGTAGGTGCTCATCGGGCCGTTGATCGGGTCGCGCTCACGACGGTCCCGCATCCACGCGTCGTCGCCCCACTCGTAGTCCGAGGAGAAGACGACGGAGGCGGTGGCCGGCGGCACCTCGGCGCGGAAGGCGACCGGGTCGGCCTTCTGCCGCCAGACGCCGTCCTGGCCGAGCACGTCGTACTTGTAGTGCGCGCCGTCGCCGATTCCGGGGACGAACAGCTCCCACACGCCGGTCGACCCCATCGCCCGCATCGGGTGCGCGCGGCCGTCCCAGTAGTTGAAGTCGCCGGTGAGCCGGACGCCCTGCGCGCTGGGCGCCCACACCGCGAAGGACGTGCCGTGCACGGTCCCGGCGATGCCGTCGTAGGTGCGGGTGTGGGCGCCGAGCACCCGCCACAGCTCCTCGTGGCGGCCCTCGCCGATCAGGTGCAGGTCGATCTCCCCGAGGGTGGGGAGGAAGCGGTAGGGGTCGTCGACGACCCGCGGCGGACCGTCGTAGGCGACCTCGAGGCGGTAGTCGGGGACCGTCGCGCCGGGCAGCACGCCGACCCAGACGCCGTAGCTCTCGTGGCGCAGCTCGTGGCGCACGTCGCCGACCAGCACGGCCACCGAGGTTGCCCAGGGACGCAGGGCGCGGACCGTGACCGCGCCACCGTGCAGGTGCGGCCCGAGCAGCGCGTGCGGGTCGTGGTGGGTGCCCGAGACGAGCCGGTGCAGGTCCTCGGTGGCGGCCGGCGCGACGGGCGGCTGGGCCGCCGGTCCGCCGACGCTCTGGCGCTGCTGGGTCACTGTCGTCTCACCCGTCTCTGTGCTCGCCGGCGAGCCGGTCGATGGCCGCCATCGGGATGTGCAGCCAGGTCGGTCGGTTGCGCGCCTCGTAGAGGACCTCGTAGACCGCCTTGTCGGTCTCGAACGCGCGGAGCAGCACCGGCTGCCGACGCGGGTCCTCGCCCCCTGCCTCGGCGTAGCCGGTGAGGAAAGCGTCGCGGTTGCGCTCTGCCCACTCGGTGGCGCGGTACGCGCGCTGCAGGTCGGCCGGGTGGTCGGCGAGCAGGTGCCGCGCCGCGTAGTCGAAGGACCGCAGCATGCCGGCCACGTCCTTGACCGGCGTCTCCAGGCGCCGTCGCTCGTCGAGCGGGCGGGCCGGCTCGCCCTCGAAGTCCAGCAGCTTCCAGCCCAGCAGCGTGCGCATGACCTGGCCGAGGTGGAAGTCGCCGTGGATCCGCTGCACGGGGACCGGCTCGTCGACGGCCGCGACGTCGTCGAACGCACTGCGCAAGGCGTCGGCGTACGGCGCCAGGTCGCTCACCTCGGCGGCTGCGCGGTCCAGCCGGGAGCGCATGCCGTCGGCCAGCGCGGCCAGCTCCTTGCCCTCGAGCCGGCCGGTGGGCAGGACGCGGGCGAGGGCGGCGTGCACCTCGGCGGTGGCCGCACCGAGGCGGTGCGCCTCGCCGGCGAAGTCGCCGCCCACCTCGTCGGCGTGCAGGTCGGCGTCGGCGTAGAGGTCACGCACGCTGGTCAGGGCGAGCTCCCAGCCGTCGGTCGCGCCCTTGAGGAACTCCTGCGACATCGCCAGGCTGGCCGTCGTCGGCTCGCCGTCACTGCGCTCCCACACGCCCTCGAGCCAGCCCAGAGGGGCGGCGATGTGCGTGCTGCCCGCGGCGGCGAGGGCGGAGTGCATCTCGATGTCCGGGTTGAGCCCGGGCGAGACCTTGCGGAACACCTTGAGGATCAACGTGTCGCCGAAGATGAGCGAGGTGTTGCTCTGCTCCGCGCCGACCACGATCGACGGGCCGCCAGGGGGCAGCCCGGTCGCCGTCGGCTCGCGGTGGAAGGCGTAGCCGGGGCCGATCCGCCCGGTGGCGATGCCCTCGATCCACAGGCTGGTGCTGTCCTTGTCGTGCAGCGCGTCGTACAGCCAGCGGGTGCCGCCGGCTCCGTCGTCCTCGTTGCCGACGAAGGCGTGCGACAGGTGCTCCGCCTCGGCCGGGTAGGACGTGAGCGGCTGCTGGTAGGTCTCGGTGCCCCCGTCGTCGTAGGTGACCTGGATGAGGTCGATGCGGACCCCCGGCGCGTCCGGACCCGGTGCGCGCAGCTCAGCGACCGTCCGCACGTCGGTGACGGACCAGGCGCGGCCCTTGCCGGCGAACCAGCGCTGGTTGGCGAGGTGACCTGCCAGGACCTCGGTGTCGAGCCGGGCTGCCATCAGCTCTCTCCCTCCGGCGGGTTGAGCCGGAACCAGTAGAACCCGTGCCCGGCCAGGGTGAGCAGGTAGGGCAGCTCGCCGATCAGCGGGAAGTGCACGGTGCCGAGCAGCTCGATCGGCTGGTAGCGCTCCCAGCGTCGGAGGTCGAGCTCGACCGGCTGCGGGAAGCGGGAGAGGTTGTTGACGCAGAGCACGATGTCGTCGCCGAACTCGCGGACGAACGACAGCACCGACGGGTTGCTGCCGCCCATGTCCTCCCAGGTGCCCAGGCCGAACGCCGGGTTCTGCTTGCGCACCTCGATCATCCGCCGCGTCCAGTGCAGCAACGACGTCGAGCT
>DATHAP010000213.1 GCA_035489715.1 Actinomycetes bacterium | reverse complement strand
GCCGACTGGTACGACCCGTCGGGCCAGCCGTCGCCCGACCCGGGCCCGCTCACGTGGGGCCGGCCCAATTGGTTCGACTTCTGGGCGGACGAGCACCGGGCCGCGCGCGAGGGCGTCATCTGCATGGACATGTCGTTCATGTCGAAGTTCCTCGTGCAGGGGCAGGACGCGGGTGCTCTGCTGTCACGGCTGAGCGCCAACGCGGTCGACGGCCCCAGCGGCCTGATCACGTACACCCAGTGGCTCAACGAGGGCGGCACGCTGGAGGCCGACCTCACCGTCACCAAGCTCGATGACGAGCGCTATTGGGTGGTCGCCTCCGACACCGCGCACCGGCACGCCGAGAGCTGGATGCGCCGCCACGTCGGTGACCAGCACGCCTTCGTGACGGACATGACGTCGGGCTTCGCGCAGCTCAACGTTCAGGGGCCGCGGTCCCGCGAGATGCTGCAGTCGCTGACGTCTGCGGACCTGTCCAACGAGGCGTTCCCCTTCCGCACCGCGCGGTCGATCGACATCGGCTACGCGCGCGTGCTGTGCGTGCGGATCACCTACCTCGGCGAGCTGGGCTACGAGCTCTACATCCCGGTCGAGCAGGCCACCCACGTCTACGACCGGCTGGTGGCGGCCGGGGAACCGGTCGGGCTGCGGCACGCCGGCCTCAAGTCGCTCGCGTCGCTGCGGATGGAGAAGGGCTACCGCGACTACGGCCACGACATCGACAACACCGACACGGTCCTCGAGGCGGGCCTGGGGTTCGCCGTGGATCTCGACCACGACTTCATCGGGCGGGCCGCGGTGGAGGAGCAGAAGGCTGCCGGCCCGCTGACCCGCCGGCTCGTCCAGGTGCTGATGAGCGACCAGGAGCCGCTGCTCTTCCACGCCGAGCCGGTGCTGCGCGAAGGGAAGCCCGTGGGATATATCCGGGCGGCGTCCTACGGGCACACCCTCGGCGGTGCCGTGGGGCTGTCGATGGTGGGCACCGGCGGGCCGGGCGGCGAGCCGGTCACCAAGGACTGGATCGAGGGCGGCGACTGGGAGGTCGAGGTGGCCGGCCGGCTGTGGCCGGCGCGGGCCTCGCTGCGGCCGCTCTACGACCCGACCAACGCCAAGGTGAAGGCCTGACGTGTTGAGGGCGACCCGATGACCAGCCGGGATGCTCGCGCGCTGTCCTCGGACCGCCCGACCTGGCCGGTGGCCGGCGGGTCGCTGGTCGTCGGGTTCCTGGTAGCGGAGCTGACCGGCGTGCGGGCGCTCGGGGGAGTCGTGCTGCTGGTCGCAATCGGGTGGTGCTGGATGGCCTGGACCCGGCGGCGGAGCATGTTGGTGGCCTTGGGTCTCACCGCGGTGTACGTCGCGGCGTTCGCGCTGTCGCACGTCATCGCCGGGGCGGTCGGCGCCCTGGTGTCCGTGGCATTGGTGTCGGCGCTGGTGTCGCTCGTGGTCTTCGCGGTCGCGGACCGCCCGGTGCTCCTCGCAGCGGCCAACCGGTCGGGCAACGGCGGCGCGAGCGACGGCTGGGGCGGTCAGTCCGACCAGCGGTGAGTCACGTCGTACTCGCGCTTCACCAACCAGCCGGCGAACTCGTCAGGGCCGGGACCTTTCTCCGGGTACTCGTCGTCGAGCAGGCGGGCCAGCTCGCCGGGATCGGTGATCTGCCGGTTCATCTCGAAGGTGATGAGCTTGGCGTCGGGATGGTCGAGGAAGCGCGGCAATGTGGCTCGCACGAGCTCGCGGGTGGACACTAGGTCGGTACTGCCGAGCACCTGCTCGGCGTGCCACGTCATCCGCGGGATCATCACGTAGTCGATGGTCAGTGCGTCGAGCAGTTCGTCCTCTAGCGCCTGAATCGTCTTCTCATCCGGCATCGGCTCGTCACCCCTCCGCTCGGTGGATGAGCGTAACGCTCGCTCCCTTGACGTCGAGGAGCTCGATGGTGTGGCCACCAGAGTTGCTGAAGTCACGATGCACGATGCGGCTCCCGTCCGGCAGATGGGTCGTGGTGATCAGACCCTCGTCGACCTGGCGGACGTTGGTCCAGCCGAGCGGTGCCAGGACCTCCCACCAGAGCTGGTCGACCGCGGCGTCGTCGGCGAGGAGCCGCACGTGCTTGCGGCGACCGGCCGTCGGCACCGAGGCGAACGCCGCGACTGCGCGACCGTGAGGCGAGTCGTCGACCACCCGGGCGACCTCGCCGACCTGGTCGACGGCCTTGCCGGCCCGGGTGGCGCCGGCCAGCCAGCCGAGCGGTCCCGGGACCGCGGC
>DATHAP010000212.1 GCA_035489715.1 Actinomycetes bacterium | reverse complement strand
ACCTCGTCGCCGACCGTGTGGCCGAGGGTGTCGTTGACGGCCTTGAAGCGGTCGAGGTCGAGCAGCAGCACGCCGCCGCCGACCGGCATCCCGCCGAGGGCGAGGTCGAAGCGGCGGCGGTTGCCCAGGCCGGTGAGCGAGTCGCTGTGCGCGTCTGTGTCGAGACGGTCCAGCCGCTGGTGCCGCTCGAGCACCTGGCCCAGCTGGACCGACAGCAGGGTGAGCGCGCTGTCGTGGTCGTGGTCGAGCGCGTGCCCGGGCACGGACCACCAGAGTGCGAGGACGCCGAGCACGCCGCCCTCACCCGGGACCGGGAGGTAGAGCACGGTCCCGGCGCCGAGCCGGCCGACGAACCGCTGGGAGACCAACGGGCTGGTGGACGTGTCCTCGACGTAGAGCGGCCGGCCGGTGGCGACCGCGCGACCGAGCGCCGTCGTCTCCTTGGCGATGTCGATCTCGACGTCGCGCAGGTCCTCGCCCGCGCCGACACCGGCGACCCCACGGAACATGGTCGAGCCCGGCTCGTCGGCGAGCAGGACGCCGGAGCCGTCGACACCGAGCAGGTCCGTGCCGAGCCGTGCGGCGAGAGCGGCGGCCTCGCCGACGTTCGTCGTGGCCAGCAGGAGGATCAGGGCCTGGTTGACCCGCTCGCGGGTCTCGTGCTCCTCGCGCAGGCTGGTGGTGATCAGGCCGACGATGCTGCCGAGGACGGCGTACAGCCCGAGCCCGAGCGCCAGCTGCAGGAGGTGGTGCTCCTGCCGGCCCAGCGTCGTGACCAGCAGGGCGAGCTCGAGCAGGACGCCGAGCCGCAGCGAGGCGCCTGCGCTGCAGGTGATGCCGGTGTAGCCGAAGACCAGCGCCAGCGCGACCAGGTACTGCAGCAGCTGACCGGTGCTCAGACCCACGCCGAGGACCAGCGCAACACTGCCGGAGACCACCACGGCGGGGCCGGTCCGATCGGGCAGCTGGCGCCAGGGCAGCAGGGCCAGCGTGACCGCGCCGACGACGGCCAGCACGGTGATGTTCGACCACGCCTGGTGGTGCGTCGCCGGCAGGCTGGGCCACACCGCGAGGCTGTACAGGCCGACCACCGCCCAGGTGGCGCAGGCCAGGTAGCCGCGCAGCACCCTGCTCCGGCCGGTCCCGTCGCCGTCCTCGAGCAGGACGCGCGTGACCGACACCGGGGACAGGCGAGCGCGCCAGCGGGTCGTCACTCTCCGTAGGTCGTCAGCCGGACCCTTCAGATCAAGCGTTCCTGAACGGATTGTTGCGGCAGCGCCAGGGCGAGGTCACTCTCCACCAGCCGGCACGTGCTCGGAACCGGCTGTCCCAGGTCCGCCGGCCGACCACGCCGCTCGGCTGCCAGCCGTGGCGGCCGAGCCGTCCGAGTGAGCGGTCGCCGCGCTGGTCGCGCCCGGGTGCTCAGCCCGGCGTGGCTTCACCCTGGCCGGCGCAGCGGACCTCGAACCACACCCGCTTGCCGGTGCCCAGGCGCTCCCAGCCCCAGCGCGCGGCCAGCGAGTCGACCAGCGCGAGCCCGGCGCCCGTCGGTGCAGCGTCGCAGCACACCGGCGGCGCGGCGGCCTCGTCGTCGACAGCGACCAGCAGGGTGTCGCCGTCGCACGTCGCCCGAAGCTTGAGGTCAGCGCTGCGGGTGTGGACGACGGCGTTGGTCACCAGCTCGGAGGCCAGCAGCACCGCGGTCTCCGCGGCGGCCGCTCCGCAGCGCTGCGGGAGCCACGACGCCAGGTCGTGGCGGGCGTCCCGCGACGCCGTACCGGTGCGCGGCAACGACGCCCGGAACGCGAGCTCTCCGACCACAACGTCCTCCGGCACTCTCGGTTCGGCCTGTCGTCCCCCGGCGGCCTGGCAAGTCTGGCAGCAGAGGAACCTCCGGCCGTGTCCGGGTCGGTGTCAGTAGACGCTGACGCCGTACGCGTTCGCGGCCTCGCGGACCGGCTGGAAGAACGTGGTGCCGCCGGTCCGGCAGTCGCCGCTGCCCCCGGAGGTGAGCCCGAGCGCCTTCGTCCCGTCGTAGAGCGCGCCACCCGAGTCGCCCGGCTCGGCGCAGACGGTGGTCTGGATCATGCCGCGCACGGTGCCGCCGCCCTGGTAGCGGACGGAGACGTTGAGCGCGGTCACCCGACCGGTGCGGGTGCCCGTGGTCGAGCCCTTGCGGGTCACCGACTCGCCGACGACCGCGTCGGCCACGGCGAATCCGCCGGGGTGGGTCACCGCGGCGTTGTCGTAGCGCACCAGGGCGAAGTCGTCGCCGGGGAAGCTGTAGCCCATGGTCGGGCCGACGAGCGTGCCGTGGTTCGAGCTGGTCCACCAGGTCTTCTCGGACTTGCCGCAGTGGCCGGCGGTCAGGAAGTAGTACGTGCCGCCCCTGACCACGTTGAAGCCCAGGGAGCAGCGGTAGCGGTTGCCGTAGATCGCGTCACCGGCCGACAGCAGCGGGCGGAACACCCCCGCCGCCCGCTCGACCCGGATGACGCCCGCGGCGTTGCCGGCCTCGCGCTTGATCGCGGCGACCTCCCCGGTGGAGACCGAGCTGTCGGCCGTGACCACGACCCGGTTGCTGGTCGCGTCGACGTACCAGGCGACCCCCCGGACCCCCGAGCGGTCGACCGCGGAGCTTGCCGTCGAGAGCTGGCCATTGCCTGCCTGGCGGCTGGTGGCCGCGGGGGCGGCCGTGGGGACGACCAGCGCCAGGACGGCCACCAGGCCGACGACGGCGGCGCCCAGCCGGGCGACCTGCGAGCAGCGGAGCGACGGACGGGGCCTGGTCCTCATGGGTCCTCCTGGGCACGTGACGGTCTCTCGGCGAGCGAGACTGACACAAGATCAGCGACCGGATCGCCAAGTTCTGCTCAAAATCCCCCGGTATGCGGGCGATCGGCGGGCGGCCGCTGACCAGGCGGTCACAGCACGTCGGCCGCACGGGTCGCGACTGCTGCGAGCACCGACGACGTCGTTGTCCGGTCGGGGTCGGCGCCGTCCTTGGTGAAGCCTGAGGCCGCCACCGTCAGGGTGGTGCCCTTCCGGAAGACCAGCACCTGCCCGATCGGCGACACGTCGTAGGCTTGGTCACCCACGCCGGTGATCGGTGTCGCCGAGGGGTAGGCGGCGGCGACGGTGCGGAACGTCGTGGCCGTGCCGCCGGTGTCGGTGACCGCCACCCGCAGCGTCCCGGTGCCCAGCTGCGAATCCGTGACCCGCCAGGTGCAGGTCGGGACCGCCGGGTCGCTCAGGTCGGTCTGCCGGTCGTCGACATCGCCCCCGAGGTCCTCGCGCACCTGCTGGGTCGTCACCAGGGAGCACGGGTCGATGTCGACGGGAGAGGCCGAGGGCGACGGCGTGGTCGTCGGCGACAGCGTGGCCGGGACCTTGGTCGCGGCGGCCGGCACCGGTGACGCGTCGTCGGCGCCACAGGCCGACAGCAGCGGGACGGCGACGACCGCGACCACTGCGACGACTGCGACGACGAAACCCCGGCTGAGCCGGCCGGTGCTGCGAGATGCACTCATCACTGCGCCCTCATCGGTGCCGGCGGTTCCACGTCGACGACCGGGTCCTGCTCGTCGGCCGGGGGACGCGGGGCCGGCACCGAGGGCGGCGGCCCTTCGAGGTCGAGGTGCGGCATCACCTTGCCTAGCCACGCCGGGACCCAGAAGGTCCGCTCGCCGAAGACCAGGAGCAGGGCTGGAGCGAGAAGGATCACCATCAGGCCGGCCAGGAAGACGGCGACCGAGAGCCCGACGCCGAACTGCTTGATGATCGGGTCGCTGCTGAGGATGAAGCTGCCGAACACCGACATCATGATGGCGGCGGCGGCGACGATCACCTTGGCGCTGGCGGCGAGCCCCCGGCGGACCGACTCAGTGACCGGCGCTCCCGCCGCGTGCACGTGCTGGAGGTGGCTGACGAAGAACACCTCGTAGTCCATCGACAGCCCGAACAGTGCGGCGATCATCATCAGGGGGACGTAGCTCGCGATCGGCACCGTGCCGTACGGGCTGTCCGGGCCGGTGATGGACAGTCCCCACCCCCACTGGAAGCAGACGGTCATCACGCCGAACGCCGCGCCCGCCGAGAGCAGGTTGGTGATCGCCGCTTGCACCGGGATGAGCAGGGACCGGAATGCGACCATGAGCAGCAGGAAGCTCAGGCCGATGATGGTGAGGATCACCAGCGGCAGCTGCTTGGTGATCTTGTCCGCCAGGTCGACGTTGGCCGCGGTGTTGCCTCCGACGAACGCGGTCACCCCCGGGCCCGCCCCCGGCGGGATGGTCTCGTCGCGCAGCTGCACGACCAGTGCGGCGGTGGCGGCGTCGGCCGGCCGGGTCGTGGGGATCACCGTGAAGGTCGCGGCGGTGCCCGACTTGCTGACGTTGGGCGGGCCCACGAGCTGCACCCCGACAACTGAGGCCAGTGCGTCCTGCAGCCGGGTCAGGCGCGGGTCGGTCGCCACCTCGTTGCCGCCGGCCCTGGTCAGCTCA
>DATHAP010000211.1 GCA_035489715.1 Actinomycetes bacterium | reverse complement strand
AGGCGGGAACATCATCGCCTTGAAGTAGCCGACGAAGCCGTGCCTGCGGATGCCGACGTAGTTGAAGATCGCCCAGGAGATCAGGGCCAGGACGAGCGGGATGCCGATCTTGGAGGTCGCCGGCAGCTGGAGGACGGGGATGATGCCCGCCACGTTGAGCACCACGAGGAAGCAGAACAGCGTCGTGAGGTAGGGGACGAACTTGCGACCGTCGCGCCCGATCGTGTCGCCGACGATGCCGTTGCGCACGAAGCCGTAGACGCTCTCGCCGGCGAACTGGGCCTTCGCCGGCACCAGCGTCGCGCGCCGTGACGCGAGGTAGAACAGCGCGCCGACGGCCAGGGTCCCGAGCACGATGATGAGCATCGGCTTGGTGAAGAACGTGCCCTCGCCGAACAGCGGCGGGAACTCGAAGTCTCCCGGCCCAGGGGCCTGGAACTCCTCCTCAGCCGCCTGGGCCACGCTGACCAGGTGCAAGGCGTCTCCATTCCGGCGCGGTGCATCGGCGATCAAAAAGTGCGTTCGGGATCAAGGCTTACTGTACCGGAGCCAGACCAGCCAGATTCCTCCGGCCGCCCCCAGCACGATCCCCGCGGCGACGAAGCCGCGGGTGCCGAGCCACCAGTCCACCAGCCACCCGATCCCCCCGTAGAAGATGACCCCGGCGAGCAGGTAGCTGATCACCGCCCAGGCGTCGACCTCCTTGACCGGAGGTGTCTCGGGCGGCTGCTCCGACATGGTCGGACGACCCTATCTCAGCGCTGCCGGGCGGCCCCGTCGGCCTCGTGCCCGGTCGGCTCGTCGGGCCCGGTCGGCTCAACGAGCAAGGGCCGCCATCTCAGTGCGGACCACACCGTGCCCGCCGTCCAGGCGAGCGCGGCAGCGATGACCGTGAGGCCCACCGCCTCGCGGTCCACCCCGTCGGCGTCGGAGAGGACGCGCAGCGCGACGAGCAGCAGGACCACCCGCGCGGTGTAGAGCATGAGCAGGAGGCCGGCTGCTAGGCCACGACGGCCGCGGGCGACCTGGGCGACCGGCACCTGCCCGAGCAGCAGGAAGCCGACGACCAGTGCCAGGCCGATGGAGGCACCCGCGGCGCCCGGGCCGCCCGCGACGACCGCGGCGGCGACGACGGCCAGCGCCCCGGCGGCCAGGGCAGCCAGCACGGCCGGGCCGAGCAGCCCGCGGGCGCTCGTGCCGGGGGCTGCCGGACGTACCCTCACCGGACCCGCCCGCGGCGCAGGCCGGTGAACGTCCCCTCGGCCCGGCGTAGGCGCGGGATGTTGACGGTGAGCAGCAGCGCGACGACCGAGACCGCGACGAGGCTCAGGACCAGGGTGCGGGGGTCGAGGAAGGCGACCGCGACCGCGCCGTAGGCCAGCACCGCGGACCACAGGTACATGACGAGGACGGCGCGGGCGTGGCTGTGGCCGCGCTCCAGCAGCCGGTGGTGGAGATGCTGCTTGTCCGGGGCGAACGGCGACCGGCCGGCAGCCGTCCGGCGCACGACGGCGAGCAGCAGGTCGAGGAACGGCACCACCATCACCGCGAGCGGCAGCAGCAGCGGCACCAGGGCGGGGGCGATGTCGGTGCCGACGTCGTTGGGGTTCACCGAACCGGTGAGGGTGATAGTCGTCGTGGCGAGCAGCAGCCCGATCAGCATCGACCCCGAGTCGCCCATGAAGACCCGCGCCGGGCTGAAGTTGTGCGGCAGGAAGCCCACGCAGATGCCGATCAACGCCGCCGCCACCACCCCGGCCGTCGTCGCGCGGAGCAGGCCCTCCTGCACGGCCAGCAGGTAGGAGAAGGCGAAGAAGGCGCTGGCGGCGATCGCCACGATGCCGGCGGCCAGCCCGTCCAGCCCGTCGACGAAGTTGACCGCGTTGATCGTCACGACGATGACCAGGACGGTGAGGACCGCACCCTCGGGCGGGCCGAGCACCACGGCGCCAGGGACCCCGTCGGTCGACTCCCCCGCCAGCCCGCCGAACGGCAGGAAGAGCATCTGCACGCCCTGCAGCACCATGACGCCGGCCGCGAGCACCTGGCCGGCGAGCTTGGTCACCGCGTCGAGCTCCCACCGGTCGTCGGCGACACCGAGCAGGCAGATGAGCACTGACCCGGACAGCACGGCGAGCAGGTCGCGGGCGTCCAGTCGCGGGCCCAGGAAGGGCAGGTTGTTCGCCACGACGAGCGCGGCGGTGAAGCCGCCCATCATGGCGACGCCGCCGAGCCGGGGCGTCGGGATCGCGTGGACATCACGGTCGCGCACCTGGGTCATGGCGCCCCAGCGCAGCGCGATCCGCCGGGCCACCGGGGTCAGCAGGTAGGTGACGGCGGCCGCGACGACGGCGGTGAGGAGGTACTCGCGCACGCGGTCAGGCCGGTCGCGGGTAGGCGGGGTGGTCGGCGACCAGGCGGCGCACCGCGGCACCCACCTCGTCGGTGTCGGAGCCGTCGCGGTCACGGACCGCGCGGGCGATCAGGGTCGCGACCTGTGCCATCTCGGGCTCGCGCATCCCCTGCGTGGTGACTGCCGGGGTGCCCACCCGGATGCCGGAGGCGGTCATCGGCGGTCGCGGGTCGTAGGGGATGGCGTTCTTGTTCAGCGTGACGAGCGCGGCGTCGCAGCGCGCCTCCGCCTCGGCGCCGGTGACGTCGAGGGGTCGCAGGTCGAGCAGCGCCAGGTGGGTGTCGGTGCCGCCGGACACCGGCCGCATCCCTTCGGCCGCCAGGCCGGCTGCCAGCGCCTGCGCGTTGCCGACGACCTGCCGGGCGTAGTCGCGGTACGCCGGCTGCAGCGCCTCGTTGAGCGCGACCGCCTTGGCGGCCACGGCGTGCATCAGCGGGCCGCCCTGCGAGAACGGGAAGACCGCCTTGTCCAGCCGGGCGGCCAGGTCGGGCCGGCAGAGCAGCATGCCGCCCCTCGGCCCGCGCAGCACCTTGTGGGTGGAGAAGGTGACGACGTCGGCGTAGGGCACCGGCGACGGGATGGCCCTGCCGGCGACCAGGCCGACGAAGTGCGCGGCGTCGACCATCAGCCAGGCACCCACCTCGTCGGCGATCTCGCGGAACACCGCGAAGTCGATCAGCCGCGGGTACGCCGTCGCGCCCGCGATGATCATCTTCGGCCGGTGCTGCCGGGCCAGGTCGCGCACCTCGTCGTAGTCGATCAGCTCGGTGTCCTGGCGCACCGTGTAGGGCACCGGGTGGAACCAGGTGCCGGAGAAGCTGACCTTGGACCCGTGGGTCAGGTGCCCGCCGTGCGGCAGCGACATCGCGAGCACCGTGTCGCCGGGCTGCACGAGCGCGGCGTAGGCGGCCAGGTTGGCGCTGGCCCCGGAGTGCGGCTGCAGGTTGACGTGGATGTCATCGGGTCGTACGTCGTCGCCGGCGAAGAGCTCCTTGGCCCGGGCGATGCCGATCTCCTCGGCCCGGTCCACCTGCTGGCAGCCGCCGTAGTAGCGCCGGCCGGGGTAGCCCTCGGCGTACTTGTTGGACAGGGTCGACCCGAGGGCGGCCAGCACGGCGGGCGAGGTGAGGTTCTCGCTCGCGATGAGCTGGAGGCCGCCGCGCAGCCGGTCGAGCTCGCCCAGCACGACGGCCGCGATCTCAGGGTCCTCCGCCTCGAGGGCCGCGAGGTCCGGGCCCCAGAAGGGCTGGGCGCGCTGCACCGTCATCGCTCGTCACTGTACGACGGGGCCTCGAGGTCGCCGACGACCTCGCGGAGCAGCTCGACGCCCAGCGCACCGGCCCGCAGGACCTTGGGTACGTCGCCGGTCACGTCGACGATCGTCGACGGCACCGGCTCCCCCGACCTTCCGCCGTCGAGATAGACCGACACGGCGTCGCCCAGCATCTCCACCGCCTCGTCGGCGGTCGTGGCCGGTGGGTGGCCGGTGGTGTTGGCGCTGCTGACGGCCATCGGCCCGGTGGCCTGGAGCAGCTCGATGGCCACCGGGTGCAGGGGCATCCGCACCGCGACCGTCCCGCCGGTGTCCCCGAGGTCCCACTGCAGCGACGGCTGCGCGTGCGCGACCAGGGTGAGGCCGCCCGGCCAGAAGGCCTCCACCAGGGCCCGCGCCGCGGTGCCCAGCCGGGTGGCGATGCCGTCGAGGGTGCGCGGCGACCCGACGAGGACCGGCACCGGCATGTCGCGGCCGCGGCCCTTGGCCTCGAGCAGGTCGCCGACCGCCTCCGCGCTGAACGCGTCGGTGCCCAGGCCGTAGACGGTGTCGGTCGGGAGCACGACCAGCTCGCCCCGGCGGACCGCGTCGGTCGCCTGCTCGATGCCCACCGGCCGCTCGCCGGGGAGCGACATGTCGTAGCGGCGGATCCAGGCCATCAGCCGGTCGCCCTCCTCGCGGTCAGGTAGCGGTCCCGGCCGGCCAGGTCCCGGTGGTCGGCGACGCCGGTCCACCGGCCGGTGGCGGCGAACACCGCCGGCGCCGACTCCCCCTGCAGGTCCGCGTGCTCGACCACCACGGTCCCACCCGCCCGCAGCAGGCGCGCGGCGACCCGCTCGACCACCCGCACAGCGTCCAGCCCGTCCGACCCTGACCACAGCGCCAGGGCCGGGTCGTGCGCAGCGACCTCCGGGTCGCGCACCACGGCGCCGACCGGGATGTAGGGCGGGTTGCTGACCACGACGTCGACCGTGCCGTCCAGGTCCGGGAACGCGTCCGCCATGTCGCCCAGGCGGAGGTCGACGGCGGTGCCGGCGGCGTTGCGGGCCGCCCAGGCATGGGCGCCCGGGTCGGCCTCGACGGCGTGCACCCGGGCACCGGGCAGCTCGTGGACCACCGAGAGCGCGATAGCGCCCGACCCGGTCCCCAGGTCGACGACGACCGGGCCGTGGTCGCCGTGGTCGGCGTGGTCGGCGCTGCGCGAGGCGGCGAGCACCGCGTCGACGACGACCTCGGTCTCCGGTCGGGGGACGAAGACGCCCGGGCCCACCGCGAGGGTGAGGTGGCGGAAGTGCGCGCGCCCGGTGATGTGCTGCAGGGGCTCCCGGGCGGCCCGCCTGCGCACGTACGCCGCGAACTTCGGTCCCACGCCGGATGCGCGCCAGAGGTCCCTGCGCTGCACGCCGAGAGAGAACGCCGCGAGCTCCTCGGCGTCGAACTGCGGCGACGGCACGCCCGCCGCGGCCAGCTCTCCGGCCGCGACGCGCACCGACTCCTGCACCGTCACCTGACCAAAGATCCGCCGCGACGGCACCTGCCCGGACAACCCGGCCGCCTCAGCCGGTCGCGGCGGCGAGCTTGGCCGCGGTGTCGGCGTCGACCAGCGCCTGCACGACTGCGTCGAGGTCGCCGTCGAGCACCTGGTCGAGATTGTGCGCCTTGTAGTTGACCCGGTGATCGGCGATCCGGTTCTCCGGGAAGTTGTAGGTCCGCACCCGCTCGGACCGGTCCACGGTGCGCACCTGGCTGCGCCGGGCATCGCTCGCCTCCTGGTCGGCGGCCTCCTGCGCCGCCGCCAGCAGCCGGGCCCGCAGGATGCGCATGGCCTGCTCCTTGTTCTGCAGCTGGGACTTCTCGTTCTGGCAGGACACGACGATGCCGGTGGGCACATGGGTGATACGGACGGCCGAGTCCGTGGTGTTGACGCTCTGGCCGCCCGGACCGGAGGACCGGTAGACGTCGATCCGCAGGTCGCCCGGGTCGATCTGCACCTCGACGTCCTCGGCCTCGGGGAGGACCAGCACACCGGCGGCGCTGGTGTGGATGCGGCCCTGCGACTCGGTGACCGGCACCCGCTGCACCCGGTGCACGCCGCCCTCGTACTTCAGCCGGGCCCAGACGCCTTCCCCCGGCCCCGGGTTGCCGCGGGACTTCACCGCGAAGGAGACGTCCTTGTAGCCGCCGAGATCGGACCCGGTCGTGTCGATCAGCTCGGTCTTCCACCCGACCCGCTCGGCGTAGCGCAGGTACATCCGCAGCAGGTCGCCGGCGAACAGCGCCGACTCCTCGCCGCCCTCGCCGGCCTTGATCTCGACGATGACGTCCTTGTCGTCGTTCTCGTCGCGCGGGAGCAGCAGCGCGCGCAGCCGTGCCTCGAGCTCGTCCCGCCGGGCCTCGAGCACCGGGACCTCGGCCCGGAACGACTCGTCCTCCACGGCCAGCTCACGGGCTGTGGCAAGGTCGCCGGCCAGCGCCGTCAGCTCGCGGTGGGTGTCGACGACCGGCGTCAGCGCGGAGTAGCGCTTGCCCAGCCGGCGGGCCCGGTCCTGGTCGGCGTGCACGGCCGGGTCGGCGAGCTCCTGCTCGAGCCGCGCGTGCTCGGCCAGCACCTCCTCCGGTGCTTCCTGCACGGTGACCTCCACCTCGTGTCCTTCACCCGGAGCCGATAGGCCCCGGGAACGGCAACGGCCCCGGCCCGCACACCTCGTGGGGTGCGCGGCCGGGGCCGTGACGTCGCTACTTGGAGCCGCTGGCCTGCTTGCCGAAGCGCTTCTCGAACCGGGCCACGCGGCCGCCGGTGTCGAGGATCTTCTGCTTGCCGGTGTAGAACGGGTGGCACTGCGAGCAGACCTCGGCGTGGATCACGCCGTCCTTCGCAGTGCTGCGGGTGGTGAACGTCGCGCCGCACGTGCAGGTGGCGGTCGTCTCGACGTACTCCGGGTGGATGTCGGGCTTCACGGGGTGCTCTCCTCACATGGACGGTCGCCGGGTCGCCGTCGCCGACAGGATGTCTGGCGGGGCGTGAACCGGAACCAGCGGACCAGTGTGCCAGAGGCGGGTCCACCCGGCACAACCGAGAGCCGGCGCCGCCTGTTCCCTCGGGAGCAGCGAGTGCCAGATCGCTGCGAGTGGTCGGTCAGTCGTCGTCGCTGCCGCCGTTGCCGTTGCCCGGCATGGGCATCGTCTGCTGGACCTGCAGGAGGAACTCGCTGTTGCTCTTGGTCTTCTTCATCCGGTCGAGCAGCAGCTCGAGGGCCTGCTGGGTCTCCAGCGCGTGCAGGACCCGGCGCAGCTTCCAGGTGATCTGCAGCTCGTCGCGGCCCATCAGGATCTCTTCCTTGCGGGTGCCCGACGCGTCGACGTCGACCGCCGGGAAGATCCGCTTGTCCGCGAGCCTGCGGTCGAGCTTGAGCTCCATGTTGCCGGTGCCCTTGAACTCCTCGAAGATCACCTCGTCCATCCGCGAGCCGGTCTCGACCAGCGCGGTGGCCAGGATGGTCAGCGAGCCGCCGTTCTCGATGTTGCGAGCCGCGCCGAAGAACCGCTTGGGCGGGTAGAGCGCGGTCGAGTCGACACCGCCGGACAGGATCCGGCCGCTGGCCGGGGCGGCGAGGTTGTAGGCCCGGCCGAGCCGGGTGATCGAGTCGAGCAGCACGACGACGTCGTGGCCGAGCTCGACGAGACGCTTGGCGCGCTCGATCGCGAGCTCCGCCACGATCGTGTGGTCCTCCGCGGGACGGTCGAAGGTCGAGGCGATGACCTCGCCCTTCACCGACCGCTGCATGTCGGTGACCTCCTCAGGGCGCTCGTCGACGAGCACGACCATGAGGTGGGTCTCCGGGTTGTTGGCGGTGATCGCGTTGGCGATCGCCTGGAGCACCATCGTCTTGCCTGCCTTGGGCGGCGAGACGATCAGGCCGCGCTGGCCCTTGCCGATCGGCGCGACCAGGTCGACGACCCGCGTGGTGAGGATGCCGGGCTCGGTCTCGAGCCGGAGCCGGTCCTGCGGGTACAGCGGGGTGAGCTTGTTGAACTCCACCCGGGTCCGGGCCGCGTCGGGGTCGGCGCCGTTGACCGAGTCCAGGCGGACCAGCGCGTTGAACTTCTCCTTGCGCTCGCCCTCGCGCGGCTGGCGGACCGCACCGGTGATGGCGTCGCCCTTGCGCAGGCCCGACTTGCGGACCTGGGCGAGCGCCACGTAGATGTCGTTGGGACCCGGCAGGTAGCCCGAGGTCCGGACGAACGCGTAGTTGTCGAGGATGTCGAGGATGCCGGCGACCGGCACGAGGACGTCGTCCTCGCCGATCTCGGGCAGCACCTCGCCGTCGCCGGGGGCGAAGCCGTCGCGGCCGCGCCGGCTGCGGTTGCGGTCGCGGTAGCGGCCGCGGCGCCGGCCCCGCCCGCCGCGCCCGTCGAGGTCGTCGTCCTGCTGGCCCTGCTGCCGGTCGCCCTGCTGCTGCCGGTCACTCTGCTGCCGGTCACCCTGCTGACGGTCCTGCTGGCGGTCCTGCTGGTCGCCACCCTGCTCGCGGTCGCCCCGGTCGCCCCGGTCCCCCCGGTCGGCACGGTCGGCTCGCGGCTCGCGGGTCCGGGTGCGGGCCGGGCGCTCGTCGCCCTCGGCCGGGGACGTCGAGGGAGCCGTCGACGTGACCGCCGACGTGGTCGGCGAGGTCGCCGACGCCTCCGTCGCGGCGGCCGGCGCGGAGCCGCCGTCCTGACGCTCCTTGATGGCCTCGATCAGCTGGCCCTTCCGCATCCGCGCCGTGCCGCTGATGCCGAGCTCGGAGGCGAGGCCCTGAAGCTCGGCGAGCACCATGCCGGACAGGCCGGTGGCCTTGCGGGTGCGGGTGCGGGTGCCCGTACGGGCGGCCTTGGCCGAGCCCTGGTCCGTCGTCGACCCACTGCCGGATCCGTCGGGAGATGCCGCGACGGGGTCGAGAACGTCTGTGCTGTCGGACACTGACTGGTCCTTCCTCATCGACGAGGGTGCGGCGGGCGCACGGCCTCGGTCGTTCCAGTGGTGCTACCGGTGCGGCTCCGGGGTACCGGTCCGCCGCGCCGGTGCCGCCTCGAGGCGAGGCGGACGTCTGGGGGAGTCGCTCGGGTGTCGGCCGTCGTGGTCAGCGCCGTGCCGGGGCACGGGCGAAGTCTCGAGGCGGAGCACCCGGCCACGTGATGTCAGGAGACCCCTGTGTCACGAGGTCCTGTGTCACGAGGTCCTGGCTCGGTGGCGTCTGGTGCGATGTGGAGCGTAACACCATCGGTGGCAGCGATAGTCCAGGCGGCGCGATCCGGTCAGCCCAGCGTGGCGCCGCCTCGCGCCACCGCGAGCGGGAGCACCCGCCAGCCGGCGAGGCTGCCGCGCAGCCGCCGCTCGACGTCGACGTCGGCGTCGGTGTCGGCGTCGGCGTCGGCATCGGAGAGGACGAGGACGCTCGGCCCCGCCCCGGACACCACGGCGGCCAGCCCGTCGGCCCGCAGCCGGGCGACCAGGTCGGCCGTCGCCGGCATCGCCGGCGCGCGCTGCGCCTGGTGCAGCCGGTCCTCGGTGGCGGGCAGCAGCAGGTCCGGGCGGCGGGTGAGCGCCTCCACGAGCAGGGCGCTGCGGCCGGCGGCGTGGGCGGCGTCGGCGTGCGGCACGGTCGCCGGCAGGAGCCCGCGGGCCGTGGTCGTCGCGAGCTCGACGTCCGGCACGAGAAGGGTGGCCCGCAGCCGCGGCGACGGGTCCACCCGCACAGCCCGCGGCCCGGGTCCGTCGTCCCACGCGATCGTCAGGCCGCCGAGCAGGGCCGCAGCGGCGTTGTCGGGGTGACCCTCCAGGGCGGTCGACACGGCCAGCGCCGCCGTACGTCCATCGTCGTCGACGGCGCCGGCCAGCGCGCGGGCGGCGAGCACGCCGGCGACGACGGCGGCGGCCGACGAGCCGAGCCCTCGTCCGTGCGGGATGCGGTTGGTGCAGTGCAGCACCAGCGGTGGCGCCGGGACCGCGAGGTCGGCGAACGCAGCCAACACCGCGCGGACGACGAGGTGGGACGCGTCCCGGGGCAGCGTCGCGGCGCCCTCGCCGACGACCTCGACGGTCACCGCCGGCTGGTCGGCCGCCGCGGCCCGCACCCGCACCTCGTCGCGCAGCTCCAGCGCGAGACCGAGGGCGTCGTAACCGGGGCCCAGGTTGGCCGACGTCGCGGGGACCGCGACGGTGACCTCCGCCGGCCCCGTCACAGGCCGAGAGCGTCGGCCGCGGCACCGGCGTCGGCGGGGACCGTCGTCGTGCGCACCGTCAGCCCTGAGAGGGCGGTCTCGGTGTCCTTGAGCCCGTTGCCGGTCACCGTGCAGACCACGAGCTGCCCGGGGTCGAGCTCACCCTGCCGGTGGCACTGCAGCAGCCCCGCCACCGACGCAGCGCTGGCCGGCTCGACGAACACGCCCTCGGTGGCGGACAGCAGGCGCTGCGCGTCGAGGATCTGCTCGTCGCTGACCGCGTCGATGCGCCCCTTCGAGTCGTCGCGAGCCGTCACCGCGCCGTCCCACGAAGCGGGGTCGCCGATGCGGATCGCCGTCGCCACCGTCTCGGGATCGGCGACCGGCTTACCCAGCACGAGCGGCGCCGCACCGGCGGCCTGGAAGCCCCACATCCGGGGCTGGGCGCAGAGGCCGTCCGCGGCGTACTCGACGTAGCCCTTCCAGTACGCGGTGATGTTGCCCGCGTTGCCTACCGGCAGGCAGTGCACGTCCGGCGCGCGACCCAGGGCGTCGACGACCTCGAACGCCGCGGTCTTCTGACCCTCGATGCGGTAGGCGTTGACCGAGTTGACCAGCGAGACCGGGTGGTGGTCGGCGAGGTCGCGGGCCACCCGCAGGCACTCGTCGAAGCCGCCCTCGACCTGCAGCAGCCGGGCGTCGTGGACCAGCGCCTGGGCGAGCTTCCCGGCCGCGATCCGCCCGTGCGGCACCAGGACGACGCAGGACAGGCCGGCCTTGACGGCGTACGCCGCCGCTGACGCGCTGGTGTTGCCGGTGGACGCGCAGATCACCGCGGTCGCGCCCTCCTGCACGGCCTTGGAGATGGCGACGGTCATGCCGCGGTCCTTGAAGGAGCCGGTCGGGTTGGCACCCTCGACCTTGAGGTGGACCTCGCAGCCGGTGAGCTCGGAGAGGTGACCGGCGGCGACCAGCGGAGTGCCGCCCTCGCCCAGAGTGACCACCGGGGTGGCGTCGTCGACGGGCAGCCGGGAGGCGTACTCGCCGATGACGCCGCGCCACAGGTGTGTGCTCACTGGGCCTCCACCCGCATCACGCTGAGGACCCGCCGCACCACGTCGAGCCCGCGCAGCGACTCGACGGTGGCCGACAGGGCGGCGTCGGTCGCCTGGTGGGTCACGATGACGAGCACGGCGTCGTCGCTGCCGTGCTTCTCCTGGCGCACCGTCTCGATCGACACCTCGTGCCGGGCGAAGGCGGTGGCCACCTGGGCCAGCACCCCGGAGCGGTCGGCGACGTCGAGGCTGACGTGGTAGCGGGTGACCGTCTCGCCCATGGGCCGCAGCCGCAGGTCCGCGTAGGCGGACTCCCCCGGCCCCCGGCCGCCGGACACCTTGTGCCGGGCCACCGCCACGACGTCACCGAGCACGGCGCTCGCGGTCGGGGACCCGCCGGCGCCGCGGCCGTAGAACATGAGCTCGCCGGCCGCCTCGCACTCGACGAAGACAGCGTTGAAGGCCTCGCGCACCGACGCGAGCGGGTGGGTGAGCGGGATCATCGCGGGGTGGGCGCGGACGCCGACGCCGGTCCCGTCGTCCGAGACCTCGGCGATCGCGAGCAGCTTGATGACGCAGCCCATCGCCCGGGCGCTCGCCACGTCGGACGCGGTGACCTCGGTGATGCCCTCGCGGTGCACGTCGCCGGCGGTGACCCGGGTGTGGAACGCGAGGGCGGCCAGGATCGCCGCCTTCGCCGCGGCGTCGAAGCCCTCGACGTCGGCGGTCGGATCCGCCTCGGCGTAGCCGAGCGCCTGCGCCTCCTCGAGCGCGTCGGCGAAGCCGGCCCCGCTCTCGGTCATCCGGGTCAGGATGAAGTTGGTCGTGCCGTTGACGATGCCGAGGACCCGGCGCACCCGGTCGCCCGCCAGCGACTCGCGAAGGGGCCGCAGCAGCGGGATCGCGCCCGCGACCGCCGCCTCGTAGTAGAGGTCCGCCGCGTGCTTCTCGGCCGCCTCGAAGAGGGTGGCGCCGTCCTCGGCGAGCAGGGCCTTGTTGGCGGTGACCACCGACGCGCCGTTCTCCAGCGCGGCCAGGATCAGCCCCCGGGCCGGCTCGATGCCGCCGATCACCTCGACGACGACGTCGACGTCGGGGCGCCGGACCAGCGCCTCGGCGTCGGTGGTGAACAGCGCCGGGTCGACCGGAAGGTCGCGGGACCGCCCCGGCCGGCGCACGGCGATGCCGGCCAGCTCGAGCGGTCGCCCGACCCGGGACGCGAGGTCGCCCGCATGGGTGGAGAGCAGCCTGGCCACCTCGCTGCCGACGACGCCGCAGCCGAGGAGGGCCACCCGCAACGGCTCCCGGTCGTGCATGCCGTCAGCCTGTCAGACGCATCGGGTCCGGCGTGGCCGCTGACCGGGATCCGGTCGAGCGCCTCAGCCGACGATGCGGATGTTGAACGCCGCCGTGCCGCTCGCCTGCATGACGGCCAGCCAGAACGGGAGGTAGGTCTCGAGCGCCCGGGCCGCCTGGATCCCTCCCAGGTCGTGCACCGACCCCTCCCCCCAGCCGAAGGCCGCGAGCATCGACCGGACGGCGTCCTTGGCCTGGCCGTCGTCGCCCGCGACGAAGACGTCCGTCGGCTCGGGCAGCAGGTCGGGCCGCACCATGACGTCGCAGTTCATCGTGTTGAGCGCCTTGACGACACGCAGGTCGGGGTGGGCCCGCTGCAGGCGCTCGGCGATGCTGTCGTCGAGGACCGGGTCCAGCCGCAGCGGCCCGTGGGCGACGATGGCGTTGGACACGTCGACGAGCACCTTGCCGGCCAGGTCGCCCTCCGGCACCGACCCCAGGACCTCGACCGAGTGCAGCCCTCCGGTGGCGTTGAGGAGCAGCTGCTCGGCGTGCGCAGCCGCGTCGGCGAAGGTCCCGGCGCGCGCCCTCTCGGCGTGCGACCCGGCCCACGCGACGGCCTTCTCGTTGGTCGCCGACCTCGACCCCATCACGACGTCGTGGCCCAGCTCGACCAGCCGGGAGCCGATCGCATGACCGACCACGCCCGTCCCCAGCACACCGATCCGCTCACCCGTCCGCATCGTCAGCCTCCTTCCGGCCGGTCGGTGCCGGCGTCGAGCGTCATCAGGTCGTCGACCGTCTCTCGACGGAGCAGGACCTGGCTGCCCGTCTCGGTCACGGCCACCACCGGAGGTCGCGGCACGTGGTTGTACGTCGACGCCATCGACCGGCAGTAGGCCCCGGTCGCGGCGACGGCCAGCAGGTCGCCGGGCCCGAGGTCGGCCGGCAGCCAGGCGTCCTTGACCACGACGTCACCGCTCTCGCAGTGCTTGCCGACCACGCGGGCCAGCATCGGCGGCGCCTCCGACGTGCGGGACGCGAGCGTCACCGTGTAGTCGGCGTCGTAGAGGGCGGTGCGGATGTTGTCGCTCATGCCGCCGTCGACCGAGACAAAGGTGCGCAGGCCCTCGACCTCCTTCACCGTGCCGACCTCGTAGACGGTGACCGTCCCGGGCCCCACGATGCCCCTGCCCGGCTCGATGGCCAGCGACGGCAGCGGCAGGCCGGCCGCCCGGCACTCCTGGTCGACGATGTCGGCCAGCGAGCGCCCCATCGCGCGCACGTCGGCCGGGTCGTCTGCGCTGGTGTAGGCGATGCCCAACCCGCCCCCGAGGTTGAGCTCGCCCAGCACCGCGCCGAGCTCGTCGCGGACCTCCGCCAGCAGGCCGACGACCCGGTGGGCGGCGACCTCGAAGCCGCCGGCGTCGAAGATCTGCGAGCCGATGTGCGAGTGCAGGCCCACCAGCTCCAGGCCGGCCGCGTCCTGCACCGCGCGGACCGCCGAGAGCGCCTCGCCGCCGGCCAGCGAGAACCCGAACTTCTGGTCCTCGTGCGCGGTCGCGATGAACTCATGGGTGTGCGCCTCGACGCCCACCGTCACCCGCACCAGCACCAGCTGCGTGACGCCGCGGGCGACGCAGAGGGCGGAGAGCCGCTCCACCTCGTGCAGCGAGTCGACGACGACCCGGCCCACCCCGGCGTCGAGCGCCGCGGCCAGCTCGGCGCTCGACTTGTTGTTGCCGTGGAGCAGCATCCGCTCCCCGGGGAAGCCGGCACGCAGCGCGACGGCCAGCTCGCCCCCGGTGCACACGTCGAGCCCGAGGCCCTCCTCCTCCACCCAGCGGGCCACCGTCGTGGTGAGGAACGCCTTGGCGGCGTAGAAGACCATCGCGCCGCCGAACGCCTCGCGGTAGTCCCGGCAGCGCGAGCGCAGGTCGGCCTCGTCGAGCAGGAACACCGGCGACCCGTGCTCGGCCACCAGGTCGCGCACGTCGTGCCCGCGCACCGTCAGGGCGCCGGCAGCCGCCCGGTCTGCACCGAGCGGCCACACCGCCGCGTCGAGCGCCGACAGGTCGGCGGGCGGCCCCCCGTGCGGCCCCTCGTGGGCGAGCTCGCCGGACCGGGGGCCTGCCGGGTGGACGCGCACGCTACATCCGGTCGGGCGCGGTCACACCGAGCAGACCGAGGCCGTTGGCGAGCACGACGCGGGTCGCCTCGACCAGCCACAGCCGGGCCCGGTGCAGGTCGGTCGGCTCCTCGTCGCCCCGTGGCAGGACCCGGCAGACGTCGTAGAAGCGGTGGTACGTCCCGGCGAGCTCCTCGAGGTAGCGCGCCACCCGGTGCGGCTCCCGCAGCTCGGCCGCCGTCGCCACCACCCGCGGGAGCTCGCCCAGCGCGCCGAGCAGGTCGCCCTCCCGGTCGTGCCCGAGCAGCTCCGGCTGCAGCTCGCCCCGGTCGAGACCCAGCTCGGCGGCGTTGCGCAGCAGGCTGGCCACCCGGGCGTGCGCGTACTGAACGTAGAACACCGGGTTGTCGCTGGTCCGACGCGCCCACAGGTCGAGGTCGAGGTCGATCGTCGAGTCGGTGGAGTAGCGAGCGAGGGCGTAGCGGCCGGCGTCGGCGCCGATCGCGTCGACCAGCTCTTGCAGGGTGACCGACGTGCCGGCCCGCTTGCTCATGCGCAGCGGCTGCCCGTCCTCGAAGAGGTTGACGAGCTGCCCCAGCAGGATCTCGAACGTGTCGTCCGGGTCGTCGCCGTAGGCGGCCACGAGCGCCTTGTAGCGGCCGATGTAGCCGTGGTGGTCGGCGCCGAGCATGATCACGACCTTGTCGAAGCCGCGCTCGCGCTTGTCCAGGTAGTAGGCGCAGTCCGCCGCGAAGTAGGTCCAGTCGCCGTCGGCCTTGATCAGGACCCGGTCCTTGTCGTCGCCGAACGTCCTCGTGCGCAGCCAGGTCGCGCCGTCCTGCTCGAAGACGTGGCCGGCGTCGGTCAGTCGCTTGAGCGCGACGTCCAGCTCGCCCTTCTCGTGCAGGTCCTTCTCGTTGAAGTAGACGTCGAAGTGCACGCCGAAGTCGGCCAGCGACCGCCGGATCTCGGCGAACATCAGCGCCATGCCCTCGCGCCGGAAGAGGGTGACCGCCTCGTCGTGGCCCAGCTCGAGGGCCTGCGGGTGGTCCTGCAGGACCTGCGCCGCGATGTCGCCGATGTAGGCCCCGCCGTAGCCGTCCGGGGGTGTCGGCTCGCCCTCGGCGGCCGCCAGCAGGGACAGGGCGTAGCGGTCGATCTGGACGCCGGCGTCGTTGAAGTAGTACTCCCGCACGACCTCGGCGCCGCTGGCCTCCAGCACCCGGCCCAACGCGTCGCCGACCGCTGCCCAGCGGACGTGGCCCAGGTGCAGCGGGCCGGTGGGGTTGGCGGAGACGAACTCCAGGTTGAAGCGGTGCCCGGCGTTGACGTCGCTGCGCCCGTACGTCGCCCCCGCCGTGACGACGGTCCGGGCGAGCTCGCCCTGGGCAGCCGAGTCGAGGGTGACGTTGAGGAAGCCGGGTCCGGCGACGTCGACCCGGGAGACCCCGTCGGCGCTGCGCAGGCGGGCGGCCACCAGCTCGGCGACCTCTCGCGGGGGCCGGCCGGCCGGCTTGGCCAGCTGCAGCGCGACCGAGGTCGCGTAGTCGCCGTGCTCGCGCACCTTGGGTCGCTCGACCTTGACCGAGTCGGGCACGGGCACGGCCAGCTCGCCGTCGTCGACGGCGGACTGCACCGCGGCGCGGACGGCTGCGGAGAGGTCGGCGGGCGTCACCCGCCCAGGCTATCCGGGCCGGTCAGGAGGCCGGGCGGTCGACCAGGTCCCGGACGGTGCGCACCAGGGTGGCCGGGTCGAACGGCTTGGTGACGTACGCGTCGACGCCCACCTCGCGCCCGCGGACGATGTCGGACTCCTGCGCGCAGGCCGTCACCATCGCGACCTTCAGCCCGCTGGTCCGCGGGTCGGCACGCAGCCGCGCGACCGTGTCGAAGCCGTCCAGCCGCGGCATCCGCACGTCGATCGTCATGACGTCCGGAGCCGCCTCGTAGATCTTGTCCAGCGCGTCCTGGCCGTCGACGGCCGTCACGACCTCGAAGCCCTCGAGCTCGAGGTTGACGCAGATCAGCTGGCGGATGACGTCGCTGTCGTCGACGACGAGCACCCGGCCGGGACGGTCCGTCACGGCGGCGAGGGTAACCCCACCGCTCCGCCGCCCGCGCCGTCTTTGCCGACTGCTAGCCTCTGCGGTGCGTCACAGGGATCTGGCCTACGAGAGAAGGCCGAGAAGGGCCCCCGTAGCTCAGGGGATAGAGCACCGCCCTCCGGAGGCGGGAGCGTAGGTTCGAATCCTACCGGGGGCACCACAAACCGGATCTTTCGTCAGTGATCTTCGGCCAACCCGGCCCGCCCCTGTGCCGCACCTGCCTAGGCTCCGGCCACCATCGCACCCTCAGCGGGAGTGGCCATGTCGGCGAGCGGCACCATCGGCACCGCGATCAACGAGACCCGGCGCTCGTTGGCGACCGTGTTCCGCAACCGCGCGCTGCGACGGCTGAACCTCGCTCTGGCCGGCTCGATGATCGGCGACTGGGCCTACGCCACCGCAGTCGCGGTGTGGGCGTACGGCGTCGGCGGGGCCACCGCGGTGGGTGTGTTCGGGACCGTCAGGCTCACGGTCGCCGCGGTGGGCGCGCCCTTCGCCTCGGCCCTGGCAGACCGGATCCCGCGACGCACTCTGATGGTGGGCTGCGACCTGCTGCGCGCTGTGCTCGTGACGGCCGCTGCCGCCCTGGTGGAGTGGGAGGGCCCCGAGCTGGCCGTCTTCGGGCTGGCCGTGGTGGCGGGCCTGGCCGGGACGGCGTTCCGGCCAGCCCAGCTGGCCCTGACACCGTCGCTGGTCGAGCAGCCGGACGAGCTGACGGCGGCGAACGGTGTCGCGAGCACCATCGAGAGCCTCGCCTTCTTCGTCGGCCCGGCCCTGGGCGGCATCCTGCTCAGCGTCGCCGACGTGGCCAGCGTCTTCCTGCTCAACGCTCTGACCTACCTGTGGTCCGCCGCGCTGGTCGCCGGGGTCCACCCCCGCGCGTCCTCCGCGCTGACGCGACCACCGGCACCCGGCGAGGACGAGGCACCGTCAGGGGACGAGGACGG
>DATHAP010000210.1 GCA_035489715.1 Actinomycetes bacterium | reverse complement strand
AGCTGGTCGACAAGCTGGTGGCCGAGGCCGACGTCGTCGTGCACTTCGCGGCCGAGTCGCACAACGACAACTCGCTCGACGACCCGTGGCCCTTCGTCGAGGCCAACATCGTCGGCACCTACCAGCTGCTGCAGGCGGTGCGGCACCACGGCGTGCGGCTGCACCATGTCTCGACCGACGAGGTCTACGGCGACCTGGCGATCGACGACCCGGCGCGCTTCACCGAGCAGACGCCCTACAACCCGTCCAGCCCCTACTCGGCGACGAAGGCGTCCGCCGACCTGCTGGTCCGTGCCTGGGTGCGCTCCTTCGGCGTGCAGGCCACCCTGTCGAACTGCTCGAACAACTACGGGCCCTACCAGCACGTCGAAAAGTTCATCCCCCGCCAGATCACCAACGTGCTGCTGGGCATCAAGCCCAAGCTCTACGGCCAGGGGCTCAACGTGCGCGACTGGATCCACGTCGACGACCACAACGACGCCGTGGTCACGGTCCTCGAGAAGGGCCGCCTCGGCGAGACCTACCTGATCGGGGCCGATGGCGAGCGCAACAACCGCGAGATCGTCGAGACGGTCCTCGAGCTGATGGGCAAGCCGGCCGACTGGTACGACCTGGTGAGCGACCGGCCGGGCCACGACCTGCGCTACGCGATCGACTCGACCCGGCTGCGCGAGGAGATTGGGTGGGCGCCTCGCTACCGCGACATCCGGGCCGGGCTGGAGCAGACGATCGAGTGGTACCGCAGCCACGAGGACTGGTGGCGTCAGGCCAAGGAGAGCGCCGAGGCGACCTACGCCCGGCTGGGCCGCTGACGCCGTCGGCTTTCAACTCGAGATCGTTTGCGACATCCCCGGTCGGGACACGCCGGACGACCGGCGTGTCCGCTGACCCGCCGTCGCAAACGATCTCCGGGAGGTGCGCTAGAGGCGGACGCCGAGCAGCGCGTTGACCGCCCGGCTGACCAGACCCGGCGCAGCCTCGTCGGCGCCCCGGTTGCGCTCGGCCTCGGCGACCCACCGGTCGACGGCGGCGAGAGCGCCGGGTGCGTCGAGGTCGTCGGCGAGGTGACGTCGCACCTCCTCGACCGTGTCGTCGGCCGCCGGGCCGCCGGGCCGCGAGACGGCGTCCTGCCAGCGCGCCAGCCGCGCCTCGGCGGCGACCAGGTCGTCCTCGGTCCAGGACCAGTCGGTGCGGTAGTGGTGGCCGAGGATCGCCAGCCGGACCGCCATCGGCTCCCGGCCGGCCGCCCGCAGCCGCGACACGAACACCAGGTTGCCCTTGGACTTCGACATCTTCTCGCCGTCGAGCCGGACCATGCCGGCGTGCACGTAGTGGCGCGCGAACGGCCACTCGCCGGTGAGGACGTGCGCCTCGGACGCGCTCATCTCGTGGTGCGGGAAGACCAGGTCGCTGCCGCCGCCCTGCACGTCGACGGTGGTGCCGAGCCGGTCCAGCGCGATCGCGGCGCACTCCAGGTGCCACCCGGGCCGGCCGGCCGGCAGGGCGCTGGCGGTCTCCCACGACGGCTCCCCCGGTCGGGCCGCCTGCCAGAGCAGGCAGTCGAGCGGGTGCTTCTTGCCCGGCCGGCGCGGATCGCCGCCCCGCTCGTCGAACAGCGCGAGCATCTCGTCGTCGTCGAGGCTGCCCACCGCGCCGAACCGCGGGTCGCTGTGCACGGCGAAGTAGGTGTCGCCCTCGACGTCGTAGCCGGCGCCGGACTCGACGAGCCGCGCCACGGCGCCGGCGATCAGGTCGACCGACTCGACCACTCCGACGTAGTCACGCGGCGGGACGACCCCGAGGGCCGTCATGTCCTCGCGGAACAGCGCCACCTCGCGGTCGGCCAGCTCGGCCCAGTCCTGCCCGTCCCGCTGCGCCCGCTCGAGCAGCGGGTCGTCGACGTCGGTGACGTTCTGCACGTAGTGGACCTCGTGCCCGGCGTCGAGCCAGGCGCGGTGCACCAGGTCGAAGGTGATGTACGTCGCCGCGTGCCCGACATGGGTCGCGTCGTAGGGGGTGATGCCGCACACGTACATCCGGGCCACCGGCCCCGGGGCGGTCGGGCGGATCTCGCCGGTCGCGGTGTCGTGCAGCCGCAGGGCGTATCCCTGTCCGGGCAGGGCCGGGACGAAGGGAGCGGGCCAGGGACGCACCCGCGGATCCTACGTGCGCCGGCTCAGAACGGCGGCCACGGGATGGCCGGCCAGCCGTCGGCCGGATAGGGCATGGCGCCCTGGCGCAGCAGCTGCTCGACCCGCCGGCGGCAGGCCCGCACCTCCGGCGGGGCGATCAGCTGACAGAGCTCGGACCCGAGGTCGCCCTCGATCTGCTCCCGCAGGTCCTCGAGGACGGCCAGCTCGCCATCGATGAGCGGCTCCCCGGCCCATCCCCACAGGACGGTGCGCAGCTTGGGCTCGGTGTGGAAGGTCACGCCGTGGTCCACACCGCGGACGTGGCCGTCCGGCCCGGGCAGGACGTGTCCGCCCTTGCGGTCGGCGTTGTTGAGCACGACGTCGAGGACGGCCATCCGCCGCAGCCGCGCGTCGTCGGCGTGACCGAGCACCACCGGCTCGCCGTCACCGCCGAGCGCGTCGAGCACCTGCAGCCAGTCGGCCGGCAGGGCCGCAGGCGCGAGCACGTCGACCAGGTCGACGGCCGGGTCGGTGTCGACCCAGAGCTGGCACATGCCGGGGCCGAACGGTCCGTCGCGAAGCACCGTCGGCGGGACCACGTCCCAGCCCGACGCGCAGGAGACGGCGTACGACGCCACCTCGCGGCCGGCCAGCGTCCCGTCGGGGAAGTCCCAGAGCGGCCGCTCCCCCGCCACTGGCTTGTAGACGCAGCGAGCCTCGGCGCCGTCGCCGCGCAGCACGCAGAACAGCGTCGCGTTGGAGGCGTCGAGCAGGCGTCCCTCGACCTCGATCTCGCCCTCGCGCAGCAGGCTGAGGGCGGAGCGCGCGTCGAGCCGGTCGTCCGGGGCGCTCACGGCCGGCTGCCTACCGGCGGTAGCCGTTGGCCCGGGGGCACACGTGCCCGCCCGCGTCCAGCGGCCCGCCGCAGAAGGGGCACGGCGGCCGGCCGGCGGCGACGACGGCCTGCGCCCGAGAGACGAAGGCCCGGGCGGCAGCGCCGGTGATGCGCACCCGCAGCAGCGTCGGTCCTTCGTCGGCCTCGTCGTCGATCAACGGGGTCTCGGTGTCGTCGTCGTCCTCGCCGTCGGTCAGCTCCTGGGCCTCGATGACCACGACCTCGTCGTCGGTGTCCCAGGCGAGCGCCATCGTCCCGACCCGGAACTCCTCCTCGACCGGGCTGGCCAGCGGTTCGGTGTCCGTCACGTCGGCGGGCGTGACGGCCGGCACGGCGGCCACGCCGGACGACTGGCGCACGACCTCGTCGAGCAGCGCCTCGACCCGCTCGGCCAGCACCGCGACCTGCTGCTTCTCCAGGGCGACGCTCGTCGTCCGGCCCCCGCCAGCGGCCTGGAGGTAGAAGGTGCGCTGCCCCGGCTCCCCCACGGTCCCGGCCACGAAGCGGTCCGGCGGGTCGTACTCGAAGACGATGCGCGCCATGCCGGAAACCCTATGTGGTCTCAGGCCTGCGGACCGGCGCCGCCGCCGAGCGCGGCGTCCGACGACCGGGCCGACTCGCGGGCCGACGAGCGGGTCGACGACGAGCCGGATGACCCGGCCTTGCGACGGCTCTTCCGCTTCGGCTTCGGCGCGAGGAACGAGAGGTCGCCGCCGCCGTCGTTCATCCGAACGACGAACGGGCGCAGCGCCGTGTAGGTGACGATGCTCACCGACGCAGGATCGGCAACCAGCCGCTGGAACTGGTCGAGATGCATGCCGAGGGCGTCGGCCAACACCGCCTTGATGACGTCGCCGTGCGACACGACGGCATAGACGGCGTCGTCGCCCAGCCGGGTGTTCCACTCGCGCACGGCGGCCACGCCGCGCACCTGCATGTCGCGCAGGGCCTCACCGCCCTCACCGGGGAAGGTCATCGCCGACGGGTGCGCCTGGACCACCTTCCACAGCGGGTCCTTGGCGAGCTTGGAGAGCTTCTCGCCCGACCAGTCGCCGTAGCGGACCTCGCCGACCCGGTCGTCGACGTGGCGGGGCACGTCGTCGCGGCCGGCGAGCATCAGGTCGGTCGTCTCCAGGCAGCGCTGCAGCGGGCTCGTGACGACCGCCGTCAGCGGCACCGGCGCGAGACGCTGCGCCAGGGCGGTCACCTGCTCGCGGCCGGCGTCGTCGAGGGAAACCCCCTCCGTCCACCCGGCGAGCACGCCGGCGCCGTTGGCCGTGGTGCGCCCGTGGCGGACGAGCAGCAGCGTGGTCACGTCGGGGAGCCTACGAGACGTACGTCGCCCGACCCGACCGAGCACGTGCGTCACGACCGGGCGGCTCAGGGCACACAATGGCGGCGTGATCGTCGACTGCGCGCTCTACCGACAGGGCCGCCGGGAGCAGGTGCCCGACGGCCTCGATGACCTCGGCGCGGCGCTGGCCACGGCCCGGGCGACGGGCGACTCGTTCATCTGGATCGGGCTGCACGAGCCGACCGAGGCCGAGCTGGAGAAGGTCGCCCTGGAGTTCGGCCTGCACCCGCTGGCCGTCGAGGACGCGGTGAAGGCGCACCAGCGGCCCAAGGTCGAGGAGTTCGCCGACTCGCTGTTCGTCGTGCTCAAGACCGTGGGCTATGACGAGGAGACCCAGCAGGTCGAGCTCGGCGACGTGATGCTCTTCCTCGGCGACTCGTTCATCGTGTCGGTGCGCCACGGGAGGGCCCGTGCCCTCTCCGACATCCGCCGCCGCCTGGAGATCGAGTCCGATCTGCTCGAGTGCGGTCCGGCTGCCGTGCTCTACGCCGTGAGCGACGCCGTGGTCGACGACTACAGCGAGATCGCCTACGCGGTCGAGGAGGACATCGAGGAGGTCGAGGAGCGCGTCTTCTCGCTCGAGCGCACCAACGACGCGGCGCGCATCTACAACCTCAAGCGCGAGGTCATCGAGTTCCGCCGCGCGGTGCGTCCCCTGGTGGAGCCGATGTCGCGGCTGTCGACCGGCCAGGTCCAGATGGTCCACGAGCGGCTGCACCCGTTCTTCCGCGACGTGGCGGACCACGCGGTCCGGGTCGCCGAGCAGGTCGACGGTTTCGACGACCTGCTGGGCTCTGTCCTCAACGCCAACCTGGCCCAGGTCGGCGTGCAGCAGAACTCGGACATGCGACGCATCTCGGCCTGGGTGGCGATCGCCGCGGTCCCGACGGCGATCGCGGGGATCTACGGGATGAACTTCGAGCACATGCCGGAGCTGCGCTGGACCTACGGGTACCCGGCCGCCCTGCTGCTGATGGCGGTCATCTGCGTGGGCCTCTACCGAGGGTTCAAGCGCAGTGGCTGGCTGTGACCAGGTCGGGCACCGGGCCTAGTCACTTCGGGCCCTGCGTCCGGGTTTTCCCGGTAAAGACCTGCACAAGAGCGAGTTCGGCGGTCACCATGGGCCTCCGGTCCAGTGGAACGACGTGTGGGGAGACTCGGGCCTGCGCAAGGCCTCTGCACGGTCGGGGCATGAGCCCGGCCGGCGAGCGAGCAAGGGGGGTGGGCGGATGCGTGCCACCGTGCGGCGGCGCACCTCGCTGACCGCTGCCCTGCTCGCCGCCGTCTGCCTCTCCCTGGTCGGTTCTGGGCTGCCCGCTTCGGCGGCCGACCCCACCCCCTCCCCGAGCCCGACGGAGACGCTGTCCAAGGCCGAGCAGCGCCGCCAGGACCGCGCCGACGCCAGGGCGCGCGAGCGGGCCGCCGAGAAGCGCAAGGAGGCGGCCGAGAAGGCGCGCAAGCAGGCCGAGGAGGAGGCCCGGCGGGCCGCCGAGGAGGCGCACGACGCCGCCGCACTCGTCGAGGCGTCGAAGGACCTGGCCAAGGCCAAGACCGACCTGGTCATCGCCCAACACGCCCTCGACGACGCCCGCGAGGCGCTGAAGGCGGCCCGGGAGATCGACGCGCAGGCCCAGACCGACCTCGACGTGGCGGTCCTCGCCGAGGACCGGGCCGGACGTGAGCTCGAGATCGTCGAGGCGCGCATCGCCTCCCGGCAGGACGACCTGGGGTCGCTGGCCCGGGTGGCCTACCAGAGCAACGGCTCGATGGGCGAATGGGCGCTGGTGCTGTCGTCGACGAGCCCGAACCAGCTCGCCGACCGCCTCGCCTTCCTGCAGAGCGTCGGCAGCGCGGGCAACGCGGTGCTCGCCGAGCTGACCGCCGACCGGGCCGAGCTGCTCAACGCCCGGTCGCGGATGACGGCCGCACGCAAGGAGGCCGAGGCTCGCCGCGAGGCCGCAGCCTTCGCGCTGGCCGCCGTGCAGGCCAAGGAGATGATGGCCGACGCCGCGCAGAAGCAGGTCGACGCCGTCGTCGCGGCCCGAAAGGCGGCCTTCGAGGAGGCCAAGAAGGCGGCGCTCGAGGACAAGCGGCAGTACCAGGTGCTCGTCACCGAGTCCGGCGCGCTGGCCTCCCGGATCGTCGACCTCTCCCGCGAGCTCGCCGGGGGTGGGCGTCCGCCCAAGGGCACCGGGGAGTTCGTCCGCCCGGGCACCGGCTCCATCACCTCGCCGTTCGGCCCCCGGTTCCACCCGATCCTGCACTACGTGAAGATCCACACCGGCACGGACTTCTCGGTCGGCGACGGCATCGCCTACGCCGCCGACGACGGCGTCGTGCTGTTCACCGAGTTCAACGTCGCCTACGGCAACATGACGGTGATCGACCACGGCAAGATCGGCGGCCTGCGCGTCACCACGATGTACGCGCACCAGGCTGCGGTCGGGGTCAAGCCCGGCGACCGCGTCGTCAAGGGGCAGGCCATCGGCGTCATCGGGTCGACCGGCTACTCGACCGGGCCGCACCTGCACTTCGAGGTGCGGGTGGACGGCGAGCCGCTGGACCCTGAGCCGTTCCTCAAGGGCGCCAAGCTGCCCACCGAGCTCGACGCCGCGGACCTGGTCCGCGACGGCCAGCCCCGCTGACCGCACCGCCACCGCCCCCACCCGGCTTGGCTGCGCGTCGACCACATATGCGTGGCCGACGATTGCTCGCCCTGGCACACAAGCCACTCCAAGCAATCGTCAGCCACTCCGAGCGCGAGCCCGGCCGGCCCCCTGGGCTGGCCGCGCGTGACATCGGTCAGGTGTCGATGACGCCGGCGGCCAGCAGACCGAGGACCACCAGGCCGAGCGCGATCCGATAGACGACGAACGGCCGGAAGCTGTGCGTCGAGATGTAGCGGAGGAAGTAGACGATCACCGCCAGCCCGACGACGAAGGCGATGCCGGTCGCCAGCAGGGTCGGCCCCCAGTCGACCGGCTCGCC
>DATHAP010000209.1 GCA_035489715.1 Actinomycetes bacterium | reverse complement strand
CAGCCTCTGCGCCGATCACCAACCGCCGTGGCACCCCACCAGGTTGGTCTGATGCGACGGTCCACCGCCGCACCCGTCCACAGGCGGTGACTGGTAGGCGCTGCGCTCCGGAGACGACATGCGGTCTCTTGCCCGCGAAGGCCCTACGGAGCGATCCGCAGCCGGGCGGTCGGGCGGCCGGGAGGAGCGGGAAGCTGCTCCGGAGACGGATCGCGGCTACGTGCCCGCGCATCCCCTCCGGAGACGCGAGGCAACGGGACGACCGGGGGGGCGAGGTGCGCCAGGTCAGGCAGCGGTGGCGGTCAGGTGGCCGGCCTGACCGAGCCGCAGACCCAGGCGTCCACGCCGCGTTGCCGCAGCATGCCGACCGCCGCGTCGGCGTCCTCGCGGGCGACGACGGCGACCATGCCTACCCCGAGGTTGAGCGTCCGCTCGAGCTCGGCCGGGTCGACCTGGCCGACCTGGCCGACCAGCCCGAAGACCGGTCCCGGGGTCCACGACGAGCGGTCGACGTCGGCGCGAACCCCGGGCGGCAGGACCCGGGCCAGGTTGGCGGCCAGCCCGCCGCCGGTGACGTGCGAGAAGGCGTGCACGTCGACCGACTCGGCAAGCGCCAGGCAGTCCTTGGCGTAGATCCGCGTCGGCTCCAGCAGCTCCTCGCCGAGCGTGCGGCCGAGCTCGTCGACGTGCCGGCCCAGCGACCAGCCCGCCCCGGCCTCCGAGAGCAGCACGTGGCGCACCAGCGAGTAGCCGTTGCTGTGCAGCCCGCTCGACGGCATCGCCACCAGCACGTCGCCGGCGCTGACCCGCTCCGGGCCCAGCAGCCGTTCCGCCTCGACGACTCCCGTGCCGGCCCCCGCCACGTCGTAGTCGTCCGGCCCGATCAGGCCCGGGTGCTCGGCCGTCTCGCCGCCCACCAGCGCGCAGCCGGCCAGCACGCAGCCCTCCGCGATGCCCTTGACGACGGCCGCGATCCGCTCGGGCACGACGCGACCGCAGGCGATGTAGTCGGTCATGAACAGCGGCTCCGCGCCGCAGACCACCAGGTCGTCGACGACCATGCCGACCAGGTCGTGGCCGATCGTGTCGTGCTTGTCCATGGCGGCCGCGATGGAGACCTTGGTGCCCACCCCGTCGGTGGACGTCGCCAGCAACGGGCGGTCGTACGTCCTCAGGGCACTCACGTCGAACAGCCCGGCGAAGCCCCCGATGCCCCCGACGACCTCCGGTCGCGACGTCTTGGCGACCCACGCCTTCATCAGCTCGACGGCCCGGTCGCCCGCCTCGATGTCGACGCCGGCGGCGGCGTAGCTCGCGCCCTCCGGCGCCGTCATGGGCGGGTCAGGGCGTCGTGGCCGGGGACGATGGCCGGCCCGACCGGCTCCACCTCCAGCAGGTGCTTGCCGAGCAGCTCCGGCTCCGGCAGCTCCACCGGGTAGACGCCGTCGAAGCAGGCCCGGCAGAGGTTGTCCATCGGCTGCTCGGTGGCGGCGACCAGGCCCTCGAGCGAGATGAAGCCGAGCGAGTCGGCGCCGATCGACGCGCAGATCTCGTCGACGGTCAGCCCGTTGGCGATCAGCTCGCCGGCCGAGGCGAAGTCGATGCCGTAGAAGCACGGCCACTTGACCGGTGGCGCCGAGATGCGGACGTGCACCTCGGCGGCCCCGGCCTCGCGCAGCATCCGCACCAGGGCGCGCTGGGTGTTGCCGCGCACGATCGTGTCGTCGACGACGACCAGCCGCTGGCCGGCGATGACCTCGCGCAGCGGGTTCAGCTTCAGCCGGATGCCGAGCTGCCGGATGGTCTGCGAGGGCTGGATGAACGTGCGGCCGACGTAGGAGTTCTTCACCAGGCCGAGGCCGTACGGGATGCCCGACCCCTGCGAGTAGCCGACCGCTGCTGGGGTGCCGGACTCGGGGACCGGGATCACCAGGTCCGCCTCGGCGGGCGCCTCGACGGCAAGCGCCCGACCGACCGCGACCCGGGTCGCGTGCACCGAGCGGCCGGCGATGCGGGTGTCCGGCCGGGCCAGGTAGACGTACTCGAACAGGCAGCCCTTGGGCTCGGCCTCGGCGAAGCGCTGGGTACGCAGCCCGTGCTCGTCGATGGCCACCAGCTCGCCCGGCTCGATCTCGCGGACCTGTGCTGCGCCGACGATGTCAAGGGCGGCCGTCTCGCTGGCCACGACCCAGCCGCGGTCCAGCCGGCCGAGCACCAGCGGGCGGATCCCCTGCGGGTCGCGGGCGGCGTACAGCGTCTCCTCGTCCATGAACACCAGCGAGAACGCGCCGCGGAGCTGAGGCAGCACCTGCATCGCGGCCTGCTCGAGGGAGAGGTCGGGGTAGGACGCGAGCAGCGCCGTGACGATCTCGGTGTCGGTGGTGCTGTGCAGGGCGGCGTGGCCCCGCATGCCCTCGCGCCAGCGCCGGGTCTCGTCCTTGGTCGGCGCGGCGCCCTCGTAGGGCAGCTGGCCGCTCTCGGCGGCACGCTTCTCGACGAGGTCGAGCAGCTCGCGGGTGTTGGTGAGGTTCCCGTTGTGGCCCAAGGCGATCGAGCCGGCCGCCGTGGACCGGAAGGTCGGCTGCGCGTTCTCCCACACGCTGGACCCTGTCGTGCTGTAGCGGGTGTGGCCGATCGCGAGGTGGCCGCGCAGCGCGCCGAGATGGCCCTCGTCGAAGACCTGCGCCACCAGGCCCATGTCCTTGTAGACCAGGATCTGCGAGCCGTTGCTCACCGCGATGCCCGCCGACTCCTGGCCGCGGTGCTGCAGGGCGTAGAGCCCGAAGTAGGTGAGCTTGGCGACCTCGGTGTCGGCGCCGGCCGAGTAGGAGGCCCAGACGCCGAAGACCCCGCAGGAGTCCTGCGGTCCCTTCTCACCAGGGTTCAGGTCGTGTCCGAGCCGTCCGTCACCACGTGGCACACCATCAGTCTAGGGGCGCCGGGCCCGCCGGGACTCCAGGACGACCGCGGCGAGCCCGCCGAGGATGCCGAAGACCACGCCCAGGACGATCGCCAGGTAGACGAACAGCACCCAGGGCTGCTCGACCTGGCCGGCGCGGCGCTCCGTCAGCACGGCGGCGACCAGCACGCCGACGAGCGCCCCGGTCCCGAGGAACCGCAGGTAGCGGGGGCTCCGCCCGGTCCGCGGCGACTGCGGCGACTGCGGCGACTGCGGCACGTCTCGACTCTAGGTCGGGCGCCCCGGGTCAAGAACAGGGTGTGTTCCGGACGCTGACCGTCCGCAAGGGGACGTACCGTGCCGCGCATGCGGATGGCGGCAGGGGTGCTCGCGCTCGTGACGGCGACGATGGCGGCGGGGCTGGCGGCCTGCGGAGGTGCCGGCGGCGACGACGCGGCCGGCGGGCCCGGGACCGCGTCGGGGACGGCCTCGCCCACCACGACGACGACCTCGGCGGCGGCCAGCCCCACGCCGCGGGCCACGGACGCCAACGGCTTCCCGCTGCCGGAGCGGCCGGCCTGCGCCGCGGAGTCCGGGGGCGAGTTCGTCCGGGCCACCACCAGCGAGGGCAACAGCGTCGGCATCCTGGTCCTCGGCGAGGGGGCGTCCGGTGTCGTGCTCGGCCCGCAGGACGGCGGCGACATCTGCATGATGCTGGCCTACGGCGAGGAGCTCGCCACGAGGTACCGGGTCGCGCTCTACGACTGGAAGGAGCCCCGGTCGGAGGTCCCGGTGCTCGCGGTCAAGGCGCTGCGGGACGCCGGAGCCGACCGGGTGGTGCTCGCCGGCGCGTCGTACGGCGGGGCGCTCGCGATGTCGGAGGCGCACCGGGTCCGCCCGCGGCTGGCCGGCGTGCTGTCGCTCGGCGGCGAGCTGAGGCTGCCGGGCGAGGACTTCCGCCCCGGCATCCGCAGGTGGCGCGGGCCGCTGCTGGAGATCAGCAGCAAGCAGGACGCCTACTTCGACAGCGCCGACGCCCGGCGGCTGCACGCCCTGCATCCGGGGCCGGAGACCGTCCTCATGCTGCCGGGCAGCCTGCACGGCGTCGACCTGCTCGAGGGCCCGCAGCAGGAGCGGGTCCGCGCGACCGTCGACGAGTTCCTCGACCGCGTGCTCGGCTGACCGGCTGTGACCAACCTGTCGGCCGGGTACAGCTAGAGCCGGCCGCCGGCGACGTCCGAGGAGATCCGCTGCGAGAGCCACACCGGCACGACCGACAGCAGGATCAGCACCGCGGCGACCACGTTGACGATCGGCGCCTGGTTGGGCCGGGCGAGGTTGCTGAAGATCCACAGCGGCAGGGTCTGCACGCTCGCGCCGGCGGTGAAGGTCGTGACGATGATCTCGTCGAAGGAGAGCGCGAAGGCGAGCAGGGCGCCCGCGACGAGGGCGGATCGGATCGCGGGGAAGGTCACGTGCCGGAAGGTCGTGAAGACGCCGGCCCCCAGGTCCATCGACGCCTCCTCGAGCGAGCCGCCGGCGCGCCGCAGCCGGGCGAGCACGTTGTTGAAGACCAGCACGACGCAGAACGTGGCGTGGCCCACGATGACGGTGAACAGGCCGAACTCGACGCCCAGGGGCTCCAGCGACGTGGTGATCGCGTTGGACAGGGCGATGCCGGTGACGATGCCGGGCAGCGCGATCGGCAGCACGACGAGGATCGAGACCACCTCACGGCCGAAGAACCGGTAGCGCGCGACGGCGAAGGCCGCCATCGACCCCAGCACCAGGGCGATCGCCGTGGCGCCGAGCCCGGCCTTCACCGAGGTGATCAGCGCCTGCCTGGCCCCCTCGTTGTGCCAGGCCCGCTGCCACCACTCCAGGGTGAAGCCCGACGGCGGCCAGCCGAAGGTCCGGTCGGTGTTGAACGAGGAGATCAGCACCACCAGCAAGGGGATGTAGACGAAGGCCAGACCGAGCGCCATGACCGCGGCCAGGGCGGCGCGCGCCCCTCGGGACAGGATCACCTCGCCCCCCTCACAAGTTGTCGAGGGCGCCGGTGCGCCGGACGACGAGCAGGAACACAATCATGATCATGATCGGCACGGCGGCCAGCGCGGCGGCGAGCGGGAGGTTGTTGGCCGCGCCCGCGTTGCCCTGGATCAGGTTGCCGATCAGCTGGCTCTTGCCGCCGACGATCTGCACCACGATGTAGTCGCCGAGGCTCAGCGAGAAGGTGAAGATCGCCCCCGCGACCACCGCCGGGAAGGCCAGCGGCACCACGACGGAGCGGATGGTGCGGCCGGCCTTGGCCCCCAGGTCGGAGGACGCCTCGAGCATCGAGTCCGGCAGCCGCTCCATGCCGGCGTAGATCGGCAGGACCATGAACGGCAGCCACAGGTAGGTCAGCACGATCACCGTCGCGGTGAGCCCGAACCCCGGACCTGTCAGCCCGAAGGGCGCGAGCGCCCAGTTGACGACCCCCTCGCCGGCGAGCATCGCACGCCAGGCGTAGGCCTTGACCAGGTAGCTGGCCCACAGCGGCGTGAGGACCAGGACCACCAGCACCCGACGCGACCGGGGCGAGGCGACCTTGGCCATGAAGAGCGCCATCGGGAAGGCCAGCACCGCGCAGATCACGGTGACCGCCGCGGCGACGCCGATCGTGCGCAGCGTGACGGTGCGGTAGACCCCGGTCGTGAAGATCGAGCGGAAGTTGTCCAGCGTCGCCTCGTGCACGATCTCGCCGGTGAAGTCGTCCGTGGTCCAGAACGCCGAGACCAGCAGCACCGCGAGCGACCCGAGGTAGACCACCACCAGCACGAGGATCGGTGCGACGAGCAGCAGGCTCAGCCGCAGCACCGGGTGCCGGTGCAGGACGCCCGACAGCCGCCGCGCGAGCGACGGCTGCCGAGCGACCTGCTGGCTCATGCGACGACTAGCCCTTGATCTCCTGCCAGGCCGTCGTCCAGTCGCCGTAGTCCTTGCACTGGACCTTGGTGCGCCCGTCCAGGCACTGGCTGATCGGCGTGTTCCAGTACCAGACCTGGTCGAAGTAGGCCTCGTCGGAGGCGTGGAAGGTGTCGCAGTGGTCCTCGTCCGCTGTCTCGGCGCACGACTTCTCGTTGGCCGGGGCCTCGCCGAACCACTCCGCGACCTGGGCGTTCGCCGTCGGAGAGACGATGTGGTCCATCCACAGGTAGGCGCACGTCTTGTGCTCGCTCTTGGTGGCCACCATCCAGGTGTCGGACCACCCGGTCGCGCCTTCCTCGGGCAGGACGGCCTCGACCTTCGCCTTGTCGGCCTGGGCGAGGTTCACGATGATCTGCCAGGTGGTGCCGACGACGGAGTCGCCGTTCTTGAAGGCCTGGATCTCCTTCGTGTAGTCCGACCAGTACTCGCCGATGTGGGCGTTCTGCTCCTTGAGCAGGTCGACCGCGGCCTGGAACTGCTTGTCGTCGAGCGCGTAGGGGTTCTTGATGCCGAGGTCCGGCTGGGTCGCCATCAGGTAGACGGCGGCGTCGGCGATGTAGATCGGCGAGTCGTACGCCGTTACCTTGCCCGAGTTGGCCGACGCGTCGTCGAAGACGGCCGACCACGAGTCGGGCGCCGGCGACACGACCTCGGTGTTGTACATCAGCAGGTTGGCGCCGCGCCCGTGCGGGATGCCGTAGGCCACACCGTCGACGCTGTTCCACGGCTGCATCTTCAGCGCCTCGAAGACGTCGGCGTAGTTGGGCACCAGGTCGGTGTTGACCGGCTCGACGTCGCCGGACGCGATCAGCCGCAGCGACGCGTCCCCGGACGCCGACACGACGTCGTACTGCCCGGTCTTCATCAGGTTGACCATGTCGTCGGAAGTCGGCGCGGTCTTGACGTTGACCTGGCAGCCGGTCTCCTCCTCGAACGGCGTCACCCAGTCGACAGCCGGGTCGGTGCTGCCGTCCTCGACGTAGCCGGCCCAGGCGACGATGTTGACCTCGCCCTCGGGCTCCCCGAGCTCGGTCAGTGCCTTCAGGTCCGGCGGCGTGAACCCCTGGTCCGTGGTGTCGGTGCCGGAGCCGCCTCCGCCCGCCGAGTCGTCCCCTCCGTCGTCCCCGCCGCACGCCGTGAGCGCGATCAGGGCTGCTGCGGTGATCGCGAGCAGCTTGGTTCGGGTCATCAGTTCCCTTCCTCTCTGGTTGCGCCCCGTACGCGGTAGACGTTCTCCCGCGCGAAGCCCAGCCGGACCCGGCTGCCCCGAGGGGCGACCGGCCGGCCGGACGCGGGTCCGGTGTTCTGCTGCAGCGCCACGAGCTCGGGCCCGGCGTCCAGCCTGACGACGTACCGCGTCGACGGACCGGCATAGACGACCTCGTGGACCTCACCCCCGGCGACGACCTCGCCGCCGGCCGACCCCTCGGCAGCCTCCCCCGGACGCAGCGTGATCTTCTCCGGCCGGATGCTGAACGTGCCGTCCTCCCCGAGCAGCTCGCCCGAGGCCGCACCGGAGATGAGGTTCGAGGTGCCGACGAAGCCGGCGACGAACGGCGTCGCCGGGTGCTCGTATACCTCGGTGGGGGTGCCGACCTGCTCGACGCCGCCCTCGTTGAAGACGGCGATCCGGTCGCTCATGGTCAGCGCCTCCTCCTGGTCGTGGGTCACGAACAGGAAGGTCACGCCGACCTCGCGCTGGATCGACTTGAGCTCGACCTGCATCTGCTCGCGCAGCTTGAGGTCGAGGGCGCCGAGCGGCTCGTCGAGCAGGAGGACCTTGGGGTGGTTGACGAGCGCGCGCGCCAGGGCGACCCGCTGCCGCTGGCCGCCGGACAGCTGGCCGGGCCGCCGGTCGTCCATGCCGGCCAGCCGCATCGTCGCCAGCGCCTCGCGCGCCTGGGCCCGGCGCGACGACCTGCCGACGCCCTTGACCATCAGGCCGTAGGCGACGTTGTCGAGGACCGACATGTGCGGGAACAGCGCGTAGTCCTGGAAGACCGTGTTGACGTCGCGGTCGAAGGGCGGGTCCGCGGTCACGTCGCGGCCGCCGAGGTGGATCCGGCCGGCGGTCGGGGTCTCGAAGCCGGCGATCATCCGCAGCACGGTGGTCTTGCCGGAGCCGGAGGGCCCGAGCATCGCGAAGAACTCCCCGTCGCCGACGTCGAGGTCGACCGAGTCGACCGCCACCACCGATCCGGCGCCCGACCCGAAGACCTTGCGCAGGCCGACGAGGCGCACCGCAGGCGCAGCCGCGGGCGCGGCCCGACTGGCCTCCCTCACGCACACCTCCTCGACCCCTCGGAGGGCTCGAACGCTAGCGAAGGATCACTGTTCCGGAGTGCGGATTCCGTCGCGAAGTCGCCATTTCGTGTCCGAAACCGTCGTCCGGAGCCCGGCTTTGCGCACATTGCGCCCGTACGTCGGCTTCCCCGAAGGGCAGCCGCGCTCGAGGACAGGAACCCGGACGCCACCTGCGCCTACGTGTAGACCGGCTCAGCCGCCCGCACCGACGTCGACGACGGTGCGGGCGGCTGCCCGGATCCGCCAGTCCCGCACCCGATGGCCGAACTCCACCGTCACGGCCAGCCCGTCGGTGCGGTTGTTCACCCACTGGGTGAACGTGCCGTAGCAGATGCCCGTGCACACGAAGTCCTCGAGCGGGAGCCGCATGCCGGCCGCCAGCGCCTTGACTGTCCGGTAGCCCTTGTCGTTGACGCCGACCCCGAACAGGGGCTGGTGGAAGGTGATGACCAGCCACGGGTCGAGCCGTCGGACCAGGTCGCGCAGCGCCACGGACTCCGGCTCCGAGAGAGGCCGCGGGCCCGACCACGTCTCGTCCCGGCTGCTGGTGTGCCAGTTGTAGGGGAAGTTGCGGTTGAGGTCGACGCCGTGGTCGTTGGTCCGGCGGTCGGCCGCGGTGCCGTCCGGGTTGACCGTGCGCGCCAGCCACAGGTCGAGCTGGTCGGGGAGGTCGACCCGGTCGCGGAGCGCCCGGACGACCCGCATCCCGGCCCGCTCGTCGCCGTGGATGCTGCCGATGACCAGCACCCGACGGGTCGCGCCCTCAGTGGTCCGGTGCACCACCGTCATGGGAAGCCCCCGCACCGAGGTGCCGACGACCTCGCTGGTCGTCGTCACCGGCAGGGCGGCGTCGTCGGCGGCGTCGTCGGCGGCGGCCGAGCCGGCGGCGAGCGTCAGCGGCGCGACGAGCACGGCCGCGGCCACGGCGGCGACAGCGGCCTGCGCGCGGGTGCGCCGTGCGGTGCTGGGGCGGGTGGCCGGACGACGCGAGGCCGGACGACGTGGGGCGCGCACCCGGCCAGGGTGTCAGACGACCGGCAGGAATCCGGAGAGGTCGGCGCGTTCGCCACTCGCCTGGACCCGACCCTCGGCCATCGCGTCGGCCCAGCCGAGGTCGCCGGTGGCGAGCGCGACCCAGGTCATGGCGTCGGTCTCGACGACGTTGGGCGGCGTGCCCCGGGTGTGCTGCGGCCCGGGGACGCACTGGACCGCGCCGTGCGGCGGCACCCGGACCTCGACCGACCTGCCGGGCGCCTGCGCGGCCAGCTCCTCGAGCAGGAAGCGCACCGCGTCGCGGACGTCGGCCGGCTCCATGGTGTGCGGCTCGAGCACCCTGGCGAGGGCCGCGCGGCCGTGCTCGGGGTCGACCCGGCGACGTGGTCCGGCCACCGCTACAGCCGGCCCTTGCCCAAGTCCTCGAGCGCGCCGACCGCGACCCGCAGCACCGCCGCCGACTCGTCCGGCGGGACGACCGGCAGCATCTCTTCCCAGAGCGTCAGGCATGAGCCGCGCAGCTGCAGCATCCCGGCCGGCCGCGCGAGCAGGAACTGGTGCAGGTGCGCGCCGCCGTCGCCGATCTTGTAGACGTGCATCCGGCCGATGCCGTCGAGCGCCTCGACCGCTCGCGCGACCCGGGCCGAGATGACGCCCAGCTCGGCAGCCATCGGGTCGCCCAGATCGCCGAAGTCGAGGTGCTCGCGGGGCATCACCATGACCGACAGCGGCAGCCGCGGCTCACCGAACGCGACCAGCGTCCACCGCTCGTTCGCCCAGACGGCGTCGGCGTCCGGGTCGGCGCACCGCGCGCAGCCGACGCCGCCCTCGCCGGCCCGGGGCGGCTCGGGCAGCGTCAGCGGGTCGAGCGGCTTGACCACGAGGGAGTCGGGCTCGAAGGGGAAGATCTCCCACCAGGCCTGTTCCGGCACCTGCAGCCGCCGCTGCGGGTCGGCCTGCGCAAGCACTCGGTCGTGGAACTGCTGCGGGGTCGGGACGGCCACCCGCCCGACCCTAGTCAGGCTCCGGCGCATAGGGTGAGCGCGCACCTGCAGGCGTAGCTCAACCGGCTAGAGCGCCCCCCTTCCAGGGGGGAGGTGTTGGTTCGCGACCAGCCGCCTGCTCCATGAGACGCAACCCTGGGCACTCGCAGCACTCGCAGCACTCGCAGCACTCGCAGCGCTCGTGGCGGTCGCGCCGGTCCGCCCGGTCGATCCTCTCGGTCGGGTCCACCCGGTCGGTGCTCTCGGTCAACTCGAGCGGGTCGGTGCTGTCGATCGGCAGCATCGGGTCCTTCGGCTGCGTCGGGAGCGTCGGGTCGGCGATGTCGCTCTTCTCGGTCGGGTCGTGGCAGAGCGAGCTGTCGCTGCTGTCGGCGCAGTGCAACCTGTCGGTGCTGTCCTTCCAGGCCGACGGCGGCGTGCTCGGCCGACGCACTGACGGTCCGCTGAGCCGCTTCCCGAGCACCCCGGTGGCCGTCCTCCTCACCGCCGCCGCCGTGGCATGGGCGGTCCGCGAGGCCCGTCGCTAGCCGAAGAGCGCCGGCAGCGTGCGCTCGGACGCGGCGCGCAGCTCGCCGACCGGCAGGTCGAGCTCGCCGAGCACGAGCGTGTCACGACCGGTGGTCCCGAGCCGGGTCACCCTGACGCCGTACGTCGCTGCCGACGACTCGAGGTCGGCGACCCGGTCCGCGGGCACCGTCACGACAGCCCGCGCTACCGACTCGGCGAAGAGCGCGACGAACGCGTCTCCGCCGGCGACCTCCCCTAGGGACACCGTCGCACCGACCCCGCGGCGCAGCGCCATCTCGACCAGGGTCTGCGCGAGGCCACCGTCCGACACGTCGTGCGCCGCGGTCACGATGCCCCCGGCCGCGACGTCGGCCATCAGCGAGGCGAGCGCCTGCTCGGCCGCCAGGTCGACCCGGGGAGGCAGCCCGCCGAGGTGGCCGTGCACCTCGTGCGCCCACTCCGAGCCGGCCAGCTCGTCGCGCGTCTCGCCGAGCAGCACCACGACCTCGTCCGCGGCGGCGAAGCCCATCGGCACCCGGCGGCGCACGTCGGCCAGGACGCCGAGGACGCCGACCACCGGCGTCGGGTTGATCGCGACGTCGCCGGTCTGGTTGTAGAAGCTGACGTTGCCGCCGGTCACCGGCACGCCGAGCTCGAGGCAGCCGTCGGCCAACCCGCGGGTCGCCTCGGCGAACTGCCACATCACGTCCGGGTCCTCGGGCGAGCCGAAGTTGAGGCAGTCGGTCACGGCGAGCGGCCGGGCGCCGGTGACGGCCACGTTGCGGTAGGCCTCCGACAGCGCGAGCTGCGCGCCGGCGTAGGGGTCCAGCTTGGCGAAGCGGCCGTTGCCGTCGGTGGCCAGCGCGATGCCGAGGTTGCTCGACTCGTCGACGCGCACGACACCGGAGTCCTCGGGCTGGGCGAGGACGGTGTTGCCGAGGACGTACCTGTCGTACTGGTCGGTCACCCACGACTTCGACGCCAGGTTGGGCGACGCGACCATCCGCAGCACGGTCGCGCGCAGCTCGTCAGCCGTCGCCGGCCGCGGCAGCGACGACGGGTCGTCGGCCTGCAGCGCGTCCTGCCAGGACGGCCGCACGTAGGGCCGCTCGTAGACCGGGCCCTCGTGCGCGACGGTCCGCGGCGGCACGTCGACGATCGTCTCGCCGTGCCACTGCACGGTCAGCCGGCCGCTGCCGTCGACCTCGCCGATGACCGTGGCGAGCACGTCCCAGCGGGCGCAGATCCCGAGGAACGCGTCGATCTTCGCCGGCTCGACGACCGCGCACATGCGCTCCTGCGACTCGCTCATCAGGATCTCCTCGGGGCGCAGCGAGGAGTCACGCAGCGGCACCCGGTCCAGCCAGACCGTCATGCCGCCGTCACCGTTGGACGCCAGCTCCGAGGTCGCGCAGGACAGCCCGGCGCCACCGAGGTCCTGGATGCCGACGACCAGGTCTGCGGCGAAGAGGTCGAGGCAGCACTCGATGAGCACCTTCTCCATGAAGGGGTCACCGACCTGGACGGCAGGCCGCTTGGTGGGATGCGCCTCGTCGAACGTCTCCGAGGCGAGGACGGAGACGCCGCCGATCCCGTCGCCGCCGGTGGCCGCGCCGAAGAGCACCACCAGGTTGCCGGCGCCCGAGGCGTGCGCGAGCTTGATCTGGTCGTGGCGCATGACACCGGCGCAGAGCGCGTTGACCAGCGGGTTGCCGGCGTAGGACGGGTCGAAGACGACCTCGCCGCCGACGTTGGGCAGCCCGAGGCAGTTGCCGTAGCCGCCGATGCCGGCGACGACACCGGGCAGTACCCGGCGGGTGTCCTCCGCGTCCGCGGGGCCGAAGCGCAGCGGGTCCATCACGGCGACCGGGCGGGCACCCATCGACATGATGTCGCGCACGATGCCGCCGACCCCGGTGGCCGCTCCCTGGTAGGGCTCGACGTAGCTCGGGTGGTTGTGCGACTCGACCTTGAAGGTCACCGCCCAGCCGTCGCCGATGTCGACGACGCCCGCGTTCTCGCCGATGCCGACTAGCAGCGCTGAAGACCCAACGGAGCCTTCCGATGCCGTCCGACTGAACTGCCTGAGGTGCACCTTGCTCGACTTGTAGGAGCAGTGCTCGCTCCACATCACCGAGTACATCGCCAGCTCCGACGACGTCGGGCGGCGGCCGAGGATCTCCCGGATCCGGGCGTACTCGTCGTCCTCGAGGCCGAGCTCGCGGTAGGGCTGCTCGACCTCCGGCGTCGCCTCGGCCTGCTTCACCGTTTCGGACACCGTCTCGGCGGTCATGCTGACACCGCGGCCGACAGCACCGAGGTGAAGAACGTCAGCCCGTCGGTCGACGGCCCGGTGAGCTCCTCGACCGCGTGCTCCGGATGCGGCATCAGGCCCACCACGTTGCCGCGCTCGTTGGTGATCCCCGCGATCGACCGGTAGGACCCGTTGGGGTTGTCGCCGACGTACCGAACGACGACCCGGCCCTCGGCCTCGAGGCGGTCCAGCGTCGCGTCGTCCGCTACGTAGCCGCCCTCGCCGTTCTTGAGCGGTACGACGACGCGCTGGCCGGCCGAGTAGCCGCTGGTCCAGGCCGTCGCGGCGTTCGCGACCTCGAGCTCCTGGTCGACGCAGTTGAACTTGCGGTGGTCGTTGCGGATCAGCGCCCCGGGAAGCAGGTGCGACTCGCACAGCACCTGGAAGCCGTTGCAGATGCCCAGGACCGGCAGCCCGCCGCGGGCCGCGTCGACCAGCGGCGCCATCACCGGCGCGAACCGGGCGATCGCCCCGCAGCGCAGGTAGTCGCCGTAGGAGAAGCCGCCGGGCAGGACGACCGCGTCGACGTCACGCAGCGTGTCGTCGCCGTGCCAGAGCCGGACGGCCTCGGCGCCGGCCAGCCGCACCGCGCGGGCCGCGTCGCCGTCGTCCAGCGATCCCGGGAAGCTGACGACCCCGACCTTCATCGGTGCGCCCCGCCGCCCGGCTCCTCGACATGGACGGTGAAGTCCTCGATGACCGGGTTGGACAGCAGCGTCTCGGCCGCCGAACGGATCTGGGCCAGCCTTTCCTCGGTGACGTCACCCTCGACGTCCAGCTCGAACCGCTTGCCCTGGCGCACCCCGCTGATGCCGTCGAAGCCGAGCCGGGGCAGCGCTTGTGCCACCGCCTTGCCCTGGGGGTCGAGGATCTCGGGCTTGAGCATGACGTCGACGACGACGCGGGCCATCCGGGCACTCCTGCGGGGATCGGCGGGGTATCCCGGCCAGCCTATCCGCCGCCCCTGTGCCGTCAGGTGATGCGCAGGGTGACCACACCGCGGAAGTAGCCGGTGCGGGTCGCGACCGCCTTCTTCCGGCCGGTGTCGAAGCCGGCCGGGAAGGTCAGCGTCACCTTGCCCTTGGCGTCGGTCGTGTCCGACCGGCTGCCGACCTTGACCTTGGCTCCCTTGACCGGCAGCCCGGCGTCGCTGACCGTGAAGGTCACGCTCTTGGCGCCGGCGTTGTCCCACTTCCTGGGCGACGCCGCGACCTTGAGCCCGGGCAGCACCTGGGTGTGCAGCAGCCGGGGCCCGCCGCTGGCCTCCGGGTCGAAGCTGACGACGAGGTCGAGCCGCCCGTTGGCGGCATCCCCCACCGTGTTCCAGACCGTGCCGACGGCCGGGAGGCGCACCGACCGCACGGCGCCGAACTTCGTCACCGCCGCGTTGGTGCGCACCGCCTTCACCGTGCGGGTGCCGGACGCCCACCAGAACACCCAGAGCCGGCCCCCGGGTGCGGCGGCGACGCCGATCCGCTTGGCGTCCTTGGATCCCGGGACGGCGAGGGTGCTCGACGAGCCGACCTTCCACACCGAGACGCTGCCGCAGGTCGGGTACCCCTTACAGATCGCGGTGTACGTCCCGCCGGCACCCGAACGGCCGGTCAGCGCGACGGCCTGGTCGGGCGCCAGGCTGTTGGTCGCGCCGCCGAACTGCACCGTCGAGCCGGGCACCTTGGCGATGGCCCCGAGCGCGGGCGAGACCTGCCGGACGAAGGTGCCCTGCTGCGACGAGTTCGAGTACCACGCCAGCCACACCGACTCGTTCGCCGCGTCGCGGGCCAGCGTGGTGAAGTAGGCGCAGCACACGGACCCGCCCGGCGTCGACGGGTTGTCGAACGAGACGTCGGGGACCGCGTCGCTGATGCCCTGGTGCAGGTACAGCGTGTCCGTGGTGGCCCAGGACGACCACAGCGTCCCGCCGGCGACGACCGCGCTGGTGCCCGAGGACGCGTAGGCCGTCTTCTCGGTGCCGATGCGGCCCGGCGCCCCGAAGGCAGCCCCGCCGTCGAGGCTGACCGAGCTGAACAGCTCACCGGCGAAGCCGGTGCCGATGCCCGAGTAGACCAGGCGCAGCTCGGACCCCGGGCCCTGCACCACCTGCGGGTCGTTGACCAGGCTGCCGAGGGCCGGTCCCACGGGATGGCTTCCCACGGCGGTGGCGCCGGTCGCGGACACGGCCAGGTGGCCGATCTGGTCCTCGCCGGCGGCCGTCCGGTAGCTGTAGGCCACCTGGAGCCGGCCGTCCGGCGTCCGGGCCAGGTCGGCCCGGTCGATCGAGGTCATGCTGCCGGTCGACAGCGTGGTCCAGCGGCCGGGACCACCGGCCTGGGCCACCAGCGCCGGCCCCACGACGAGGGCGGCCGCGGTCAAGCCGACCACCCCGACGAGGGCGAGGCGACGGGGGTGCGCGGGTCGGGCTGACGGCGAGCTGACGACGGCGGTTCGGGTCATGCTGCGAACCGTGCCCGAGCGCGGCACGTCTCGCGGGGACGTGACCGGTTTTTGCGCAATGTGCGTTTCGCACGGAAGGTGGTCACCTGCCCACCGGCTGGACGCCCTGCGCGCCGTGACGCCGCGCACCTACGATCGCGCCATGACCCCACGTCTGTCCCGCCCTGCCCACGTGGTCCTGGCTGCCGGCATGGCGATCGCCCTCCTGTCCACCGCCTGCGCCCCCGAGGACGACGACTCGTCGACCACCCCGAAGGACTCGGGCAGTTCGTCCGCCGCCAGCCCGACCGAGGACGCGTGCGCCAAGGAGTCCCTCGAGACGCACACGCCCGACACGTTGACGATCACGACAGACAAGCCGGCCTACCCGCCGTGGTTCGTCGACGACGACCCGTCCAACGGCAAGGGCTACGAGGGGGCGGTCGCGGCCGCCGTCGCGGAGCAGCTCGGCTTCACGCCGGACGAGGTCACCTGGACCAGCACCAAGTTCGACGCCGCGATCGCGCCCGGCCCCAAGGACTGGGACTTCGACATCAACCAGTTCTCGATCACCGAGGAGCGCAAGCAGGCGGTCGACTTCTCCTCGCCGTACTACGACGTGACCCAGGCGGTGGTGACCACCGGTAAGTCGAAGGCCGCCAAGGCGACCAGCCTGGCCGACCTCAAGGGCCTCAAGATCGGCGCCCAGGTGGGCACGACGTCGTACGACGCGATCATCTCCACGATCGACCCCGACCAGAAGCCGGCCGTCTACAACTCCAACGACGACGCCAAGCAGGCGCTGGAGAACGGCCAGGTCGACGCGATCGTCACCGACCTGCCGACCGCCTTCTACATCACGGCGGCGGAGCTCTCGAACGGCAAGATCGTCGGGCAGCTGCCCAGCGGGAGCGGGGAGCAGGAGCAGTTCGGCCTGGTCCTCGACAAGGGCAGCCCGCTCACCGCGTGCGTGAGCGCGGCGGTCGACGAGCTGCGGGCCGACGGCACCCTCGAGGCCCTGGTCGACGAGTGGCTCTCGCAGGCCGGCGGCGCGCCCGTCCTCTCCTGACGTGACCGTGCCCGCGCAGGTCTTCCCCGAGCTGAGCGCGGCTCAGCAGGAGAGGTTGGCCTACGGGCGCGGGCAGGCCCGCCGGTCCCGGCTGCTCGCCGGTGCCAGCACGGTGGTGTTCCTGGCCGTCATGGGTGCCGTGGTGGTCCTGAGCCCGGGCTGGGAGCGGGTGAAGGAGCAGTTCCTCGACCCGCAGGTGGCCAAGGACTCGTTCCCGGCG
>DATHAP010000208.1 GCA_035489715.1 Actinomycetes bacterium | reverse complement strand
CTCCGCGGGAGGCAGCGGCTCGGTGCCTTCGGCCGTACGTCCGGAGGAGCCTGCGACGTCCGTGCCGACCAGCTCGCGCACCAGCACGTACTGCGCGTGGTTGGTGTCCTGGTACTCGTCGACCAGCTGCCGGAACGCCTGCACGTTGGCGAGCGATCGAGTCGCCAGCCCGTAGGCGTCCTCGCAGCGCCGCACGGCGGCGGCGAACGAGACACCCTCGCGCTGGGCCAGCGCCTCGAGGCAGGCCTCGGCGCGGTCGCCGATGCCGCGCTTGGGCACGTTGATGATGCGGCGCAGCGAGACGGTGTCCTCGGGGTTGGCCAGCAGCCGCAGGTAGGCCAAGGCGTCGCGGACCTCGCGCCGCTCGTAGAAGCGCACCCCGCCGACTACCTTGTAGGGCAGGCCGACCCGGATGAACACCTCCTCGAAGACCCGTGACTGCGCGTTGGTCCGGTAGAACACCGCCACCTGCGACGGGCTCACGCCCTCCTCGTCGGTGAGCCGGTCAACCTCGCCGGCGACGAAGGACGCCTCGTCGTGCTCGTTGTCGGCGACGTAGCCCACGACCGCCGAACCCTGGCCGGCGTCGGACCACAGGTTCTTCCTCTTGCGGCCCTGGTTGCGGGCGATGACCGCGTTGGCGGCGGACAGGATCGTCTGGGTCGACCGGTAGTTCTGCTCGAGGAGGATCGTCCGCGTCGCCGGGTAGTCCTGCTCGAAGTCGAGGATGTTGCGGATGGTCGCGCCGCGGAAGGCGTAGATGGACTGGTCGGCGTCGCCGACGACGCACAGCTCCGCGGGAGGCAGCGGCTCGGTGCCTTCGGCCGTACGTCCGGAGGAGCCTGCGACGTCCGTGCCGACCAGCTCGCGCACCAGCACGTACTGCGCGTGGTTGGTGTCCTGGTACTCGTCGACCAGCACGTGGCGGAACCGCCGGCGGTAGTGCTCGGCGACGTCCGGGAAGACCTGCAGCACGTTGACCGTCGTCATGATCAGGTCGTCGAAGTCGAGCGCGTTGGCCTGGCGCAGCCGCCGCTGGTAGAGCGTGTAGGCCTCGGCCAGCGTCTTCTCGATGTGGGTCTCGGCCCGCCCGGCGAACGTCTCCTCGTCGACCAGCTCGTTCTTGAGGTTGCTCACCTGCACCGAGAAGGACCGCGGGTTGTAGCGCTTGGGGTCCAGGTCGAGCTCGCGGCACACCAGCGTCATCAGCCGCTGCGAGTCGGCCGCGTCGTAGATCGAGAAGCTCGACGACAGCCCGACGTGCTTGGCCTCGCGGCGCAGGATCCGCACGCAGGCGGAGTGGAACGTGCTCACCCACATCACCCGGGCCCGGTTGCCGACGAGGGCGGACACCCGCTCCTTCATCTCGCCGGCCGCCTTGTTGGTGAACGTGATGGCGATGATCGAGCCCGGGTGGGTCTTGCGCGCCGAGAGCAGGTAGGCGATCCGGTGCGCGAGCACCCGGGTCTTGCCCGACCCCGCGCCGGCGACGATCAGCAGCGGGCTCCCCTCGTGCGTGACGGCCGCGCGCTGCTGGGGGTTGAGCCCCTCGAGGAGCACCGACGGGTCGCTCGACCGAGGCTTCGCCGCAGCCGGAGCGGCCGGCTCGGGCGGGCTCGGAAGCTGGAAGGCGTCGCCGAAGAGGGTGCTCATCTCCTCGACAGTCTAGGTGGCGGCCCCGACGACGTAGCCGGTCACGTCCACCGCCAGATGGCCCATCCCGCCGGTCAGCTCGAGGCTCACCACGCCGGTCGTGGCCCCCACCGGCACCGTCACCGTCGCCACCGCCGGCGCCCCCTTGCCGCCGATCGCCACGGCGGCGAAGGGCTCCGCCGACCCACCGGTCCAGGCCCGCAGCTCGGCGGGGGCGTCGAGGGCGGTCGCCCGCACGGACAGCGTCACCGCGGCGACCTCGCTCGCCGGCACGCCGCCGACCCCGAGGAGGGGCAGGTCCAGGCGCACGTCCGGGTGGGCCCGGCAGGCACCGCTGGGCAGCCCGCGGCCGGACCGGGTGTCCAGCACCCTGGCCGGTGCCGCGGGCACCACACCGCCCAGGGCGGGCAGCAGGGCCGGGAACCCGGGGGACCCCAGCGGCGCCGGGCAGGCGACCAGCCCGCTCCAGAACGACGTCCGGCCGAGGGCGCCGTCCCAGCTGAAGCTGACGTGGACGTGGTTGCGGTGGCAGGTCGTGTCGTACTTCTTCCAGCGCAGCTTGGGCTTCGTGCAGCCGTTGTAGTCCGTCCAGGCCAGGTCCCGCGGCCGCCAGATCTGGTTGTTCCAGATCAGGTAGCTGATGCCCAGGCGGCGGGCCATCGCGGCCGCGTTGCCGTAAGCGTCCGGCGCCTGGACCCAGGCCAGGAACGACTCCGCGACCGCCTTCTGTCCGGCGTCGCGGACGTTGACCATCCAGTCCAGCGCGCGGCCCTCCTCGTGGCCCGAGTCGGCGGCGCTGCAGGGGCGGACGATGTTGGACGGGATCACGCCGTAGGTCCGGGTGAGCAGGGTGCGCAGCTTGCGCGGCCCCTTCTTCTCGGTCGGGCTGCAGGTGTTCTCCCGCTCCCAGCCCGAGGTCGCGTCGATCAGCGGCCCGTACGTCCGGCTGCTCGGCGCGACGACGGCGCCCTGGGCGGGGGTGGCTCCCATGACGACGGCGACCGCGGTCGCGAGCGCCACGGCGACGCTGCTCGCCCGGCCGGCTCGGGCAGCACGGAAGAGGGCCACACCGGGTGATCGACGCACCGGACCGCCGTCTTGAGCGGCGTGCCTACGATGTCGCCGTGCTGGAGGACTCCGAGGTCGAGCGCGCGCTCGTCATCACCGCCCACCCCGACGACGTGGACTTCGGCGCCGCCGGCGCGGTCGCCACCTGGACCGCGGCCGGGATCGAGGTGACCTACTGCGTCTGCACCGACGGCGACGCCGGGGGCTTCGACCCGGCGGTGGCCCGCTCGGAGATCCCGGCCATCCGCCGGGCCGAGCAGGAGGCCGCCGCCAAGGCGGTCGGCGTCTCAGACGTCCGCTTCCTCGGCGAGCTCGGCCACCGCGACGGCACCCTGATGCCCACGCTCGAGCTCCGTCGGGACATCAGCCGGGTCATCCGTCAGATCCGGCCGCAGCGAGCCCTGATCCAGAGCCCCGAGCGCAACTGGGTCCGGGTCGGCGCCAGCCACCCGGACCACCTGGCGGCCGGCACAGCCGCGATCGCCGCGATCTACCCGGACGCGCGCAACCCGTTCGCACACCCGGAGCTGCTCGCCGACGAGGGCCTCGAGGAGTGGGCGGTCGCCGAGACCTGGGTGATGGCGCACCCGGACAACAACCACGCGGTGGACATCACGGACCTGTTCGACGTCAAGATCGCCGCCCTGCTGGCCCACGAGAGCCAGACCGGGCACATGGAGGGCTTCGCCGACCGGATGCGCGACTGGTACGCCGCCAACGCCGAGGCGGCCGGGCTGCCGGCCGGCCGGCTGGCCGAACGCTTCTTCGTCGTCTCGACCGCCTGACGTCAGTCGGCCCGCGGGTCAGCGGGGCTCACGGCAGGCGGACGGTGGCCGTCCAGTAGGACTCGATCGAGCGCACCACGTCCATGAAACGGTGCAGGTCGACCGGCTTGACGACGTACGAGCTGGCGCCGCACGCGTAGGCCGCCGCGACATCGACGTCCGAGCGCGACGTGGAGAAGACGACGACCGGCAGCGTGCGCAGGTCGGGATCGGCCTTGATCCTGCGCAACACGTCGATGCCGCTGACGCGGGGCAGGTTGATGTCGAGCACGACCAGGTCGGGCCGGGCGATGTCGCCGGCCGCGATCGCGTCGAGCTTGACCACCGCGTCGGCGCCGTCCTCGACGCGCAGCACCTCGCTGGTGCTGCCCGACTCCTCGAGGGCCAGCTGGACGAGCTTGGCGTCGGCCACGCTGTCCTCGACCAGGAGGATGCGGGCGGGACGGCCCCGCTGGTGCACCGGCCCACTCCCTCGGTCCGCCCCCGCGCACGAGGACGCCGAGGTAGGTCACCCCGGCGCCAATGGTGGGGACGCTAGCCGCGTGGGCGAGGCGGCGACGGGCGCTTGGCGCAGGACTGCCCGAACGGGTGGTGCCGGCATGGTCCACCCAGCTCAGGCGGCTCAGCCGGTCAGCCGCGCAGCAGCGCCGGGTTGACCTGGGAGACCGGCCGGCGGGCGTCCAGGGTGCCCTCCAGCGCGAGCGCGAGCGAGAGCAGCGCGGCGTCCGCTCCGGCCCGGCCGAGGAGCGCGACGCCGTACGGCGCCCGGTTGCCCGCCCGGTAGCCCGCCGGCACGACCACGCTCGGGTAGCCGGCCCGGGCGGCCACCCCGGAGCCGTGCCAGGACGGCACGACCACGGCGTCGGCGCCTTGGGCGTCGAGGACAGCGTCGATGCCGTGCTCCCCCGCGACCGCCCGGTCCCGGGCGCGGGCCGAGAGGTAGGCCGGCCGGTCGCGCTCGTGGTCGACCGCGAGGGCGGCGAGCACGTGCTTCTGTCCGTACTTCAGGGCGTCAGTCGCGTGGTCCTCGTTCCAGCGGGCGATCTCGGCCAGCGACCGCATCGGGGCGCCCTCCGGCAGCCGGGCCAGGTAGGCGTCGACGTCACGGGCGAACTCGTAGTGCAGCACGAGCATCTCGTCGGTCTCGGCCAGCGCGGCCACCTCGACGACCGTCGCGCCGGCGCCCCGTACCCGCTCCAGGGCGGCGTCGAGCAGGGCGCGCTCCTCCTCGTGCAGGTCGTCGGGTGGCGGGGGCAGCACGAGCCGGGCGCCGCGCAGCGCGTCCGGGGCCGACTCCAGGTCCCGGCCGGACATCGCGGCGAGCACCAGCGCCGCGTCCGCCACCGTCCGGGTCATCGGCCCGGCGCAGTCCTGGCTGGTCGCGATCGGCAGGATGCCGGCACCTCTGACCAGGCCGAGCGTCGGCTTGACGCCGACCAGGCTCTGCGCATCGGCGGGGCAGATGATCGACCCGTCGGTCTCGGTGCCGACCGTCACGGTCGCCAGGCCGAGCGCCGCGGCGGCGCCGGACCCGCTGCTCGACCCGCAGGGTGAGCGGCTGACGTCGTAGGGGTTGAGCACCTGGCCACCGAGCGACGAGTAGCCGCTCGGCATCCCCTCGGTCATGAAGTTCGCCAGCTCGGTGAGGTTGGTCTTGCCGAGGACGACGGCGCCGGCGGAGCGCAGCCGGCCCACCAGGTCGGCGTCGCGGTCCGGCACCGAGTGCTCGAGCGCGAGCGCCCCGCCCGTGGTCGGCAGACCCGCCACGTCGATGTTGTCCTTGACCAGGACCGGTACGCCGTGCAGCGGGCCCCGCGTCGACCCCGCCGCCCGCTCCCCGTCCAGCGCGGCCGCCTGCTCCTCGGCGTCCGGGGCCAGGCAGCGCACGGCGTGGACCGCCGGACCGCGCCGGTCCAGCGCGTCGATCCGGGCCAGGTAGCCGTGGACCAGGTCGACGGCGCTCACCCGCCCGGCGGCCATCGCCGACGTGACGTCGCGCACGCCTGCTGTCTCGAGGTCGAGGCCGCCGGGGCCGTCCAGGTCACCCACGGGCGCAGCGTACGGCGGCCTGGCTGGGCGCGGTCCGGCCCGGCCCTAGACTGCGCAGGCCGTCCATCGTCGTAGGAGCCGAGCCCTTCATGCCCCTCCTGAGCGTCGTCGTCCCGATCTACAACGTCGAGCGATACCTCACCGAGTGCCTCGAGTCGCTGGCGCAGCAGACGTTCGGCGAGCTCGAGGTGTTCATGGTCGACGACGGGGCGACCGACTCGAGCGCGTCGATCGCCGCTGCCTTCGCCGAGCGGGACTCCCGCTTCCAGCTGGTCCGGCAGCCCAACGGCGGGCTGGGCAACGCCCGCAACACCGGCGCCGACCGCGCCACCGGCGACTACATCGCGTTCGTCGACAGCGACGACGTCGTGGTCCGCAACGCCTACGAGCTGCTGGTCGGCACCCTCGAACAGACCGGGTCCGACTTCGCCTCCGGCAACTACCACCGGCTCACCCAGACCGGCACCCGCCAGGCCGGCATGGTCACCTCCGCCTTCACCGCGACCCGGCTGCGCACCCACGTGTCCAAGCACCCGGCCCTGCTGGCCGACCGCACGGCGTGGAACAAGGTGTTCCGGCGCTCGTTCTACGTCGACAACGGCTTCCGCTGGCCCGAGGGCGTCCTCTACGAGGACATCCCCGTGACGCTGCCCGCGCACGTCAGTGCGACCTCGGTCGACGTCCTGCGCCAGCCCATCTACCTGTGGCGCGCCCGGGTCGGGGACAGCACGTCCATCACCCAGCGCCGCACCGAGCCGCGCGCCATCCGGGACCGCACCGCCGCGGTCGACGGCGTCAGCCGGTTCATGGCCGGGCACGGTGAGAAGGACCTCAAGCGCCGCTACGACCGGTCCGTGGCCGAGCAGGACCTCAAGTACTTCCTGGTCCAGCTCGACGCCGCCGACGCGGAGTTCCGCTCGCTCTTCCTCGACCTGGTCAACGACTTCTTCGACCGCGCCGCCGACGACGTCTTCGACCACCTGCCGGCGATCGACCGGCTCAAGTGGCACCTGGTGCGCCGCCGGCTGATGCCCGAGCTGCTGGAGGTGCTGCGCTTCGAGAAGTCCGGCGAGATCAAGGGCACGCCGGTGATCCGACGCGGCCGGCAGTTCTACGGCGACTACCCGTTCCGCGGCGAGCCGCACCTGGCCGTCCCGGACAGCGTCTACAAGCTGGACCGCGACGAGCTGCCGCTGCGCGCCCGGATCGAGGACGTCTACTGGGAGGGCGACCGGCTGCACCTGAGCGGGTTCGCCTACATCGCCTTCCTGGACCTGGCCAAGGAGCGCTCGTCCCGGATCAGGCTCACCCTCGAGGAGGCCGGTCATCCGGAGAGCGTCGTCGCGCTCAAGGTGCGCAAGGTCAGCCGACCCGACGTCACGGCCGTCGCGCTGGACGGGGTCACCGACTACACGTGGTCGGGCTTCGAGGCCTCGGTCGACGTCTCCTCGCTGCGGCAGCGGCGCGGCTTCCGCGACGGCCAGTGGCGGCTGCGGGTCGAGGTGCGGTCCCACGGCATCATGCGCCGGCGATGGCTCGCCGGGACCGCGCCCGGCCGGGCGACCCGCCCGGCCCTGCACATCGTCGACGGCGCCCGGATGATCCCGACCACCGAGGCCGGCCACTTCGGGCTTCAGGTCAGCACGATGCCGGCGCACCTCGACGACATCCGGGTCGACGGCAAGGTGCTGGAGTTCTCCGGCGTGCTGAGCGGCCGGGCCTTCGACCCCGCCGTCGCCCAGGTGCGCCTCGCCCGGGTCGACGGCTCGGTGACCCTGCACTACCCGGTCGCGCCGGACGGCCCGTCCACCCGCGACGGCCAACCGTTCCTCTTCCGGATCCCGCTCGACGACGTGCTGAGCGGGCGGGTGGTGGGCGACAGCGCGGCCGGGTCCGAGGCGCGCGCCGACGGCATCAACTGGGAGCCGTCGATCCTGCCCGACGGCTCGGGCCGCCGGGTGCCGCTGGCGGCGGACGTCGACATGCCCGAGCCCCGGCTGAGCATCGTCGAGCCGCACCCGGCCGAGGTCGTCGTGCGGTCGACCCGCACCGGGATGGCCCGGGTCGTGGAGCGCTACTTCCGGCCGGTCGTCGACATGGTGGGCTGGACCGACGACGGATGGGTCGAGGTCGCCGGCAGCTACCACGAGCCGACGGGGGCCGACGCCGACCTCGTCCTGACCCATGCCGACTGGGAGGAGCACCACTCCGTCCCGATGTCCCGCCAAGGCGACCGGTTCAGCGCACGGATACAGCCGCACGCCGTCACAACCCTCGGCGGCGTGCTGCCGCTCGCCGAGGGAGCCTGGGACCTCTACGCCCGGCTGCGCCCGGCCGGCTCGCTGGTCCGGATCAAGATCGTGCGCAGCCTGCTCGACGAGCTGCCGACCGTCCGCCGGGTCGGCGGTCGCGACGTGATGGTCCGCGACGTGGAGTTCGACAGCCTGGCGATCGTGGTGCCCCCGGAGCTGCCGGTCAGCGAGACCAAGCGGGCCGGCCAGCGGCGGCTCCAGCTCGACGACTTCCCGGCGTACCTCCGCAAGGCGCCGCGCGACCTGGTGCTCGTCGACGGCTACGCCGACGGCGCCTACGCCGACGACGCCCGCGCCCTGCACGAGGAGCTGCAGCGCCGGGACACCGGCTTCGAGGTGCTGTGGAGCGTCGTCGACGGGCAGGCGGCGCTTCCCGCCGGCGTGCGGCCGGTGGCGCGGCACGGCAGGGACTGGTACGAGGCCACCGCCCGCGCGCGGTACGTCGTCGCCGCCGACTACCGCGGCGTCGCCGACATGGCCAAGCCGCGGCACCAGCGGGTGCTGCAGACCTGGCACGGCAGCCCGGTGACCGCCGTCGGGCTCGACGACGAGCAGGCCGGCAGCCGGCTGGGTCGCGGCTGGCAGGACCGGGTTCGCCGCGAGGCGGCGCAGTGGGACCTGCTGGTGGCCACCGGCGACGAGGCGGGCGCCCGGCTGCACCAGGCCTTCGGCGACCACGCGACGGTCCTGACCGGCGGGCTGCCGCGGCACGACCTGTTCGCCGGCAACGGCGCCGACGAGCTGCGGGCCGCCGTGCGCGCCCGGCTCGGCGTCTTCCCGGATGCGCGGGTGGTCCTCTATGCACCGACCCACCGGCCGGACCGGGAGTACGCCCCCGGGCGCTACCTGCTGGACCTCGAGATCGACCTCGACGTCGCCCGGGAGGCTCTCGGCGACGACCACGTGCTGCTCGTGCGCCCGCACCCGAAGGTGGTCGACAGCGTCCCGGAGGCCGACGGCACCCGGGTGGTCGACGTCACCGGGTGGCCCGACGCCCGGGAGCTCATGGTCGCGGCCGACGTGCTGGTCACCGACTACTCGTCGGTGATGGTCGACTTCGCCCACACCGGCCGGCCGATGGTCTTCTGGACCCCCGACGGGGACTACTACCGCGAGCACCTGCGGGCGGTCTACATCGACCCGGCCGAGCTGCCCGGTCCCACCGTCGAGACGGCGGAGGACATGCTCGCGGCTGTGGCCGCTGCTACCCGCGACGGCCAGCCGGCGCACGACGACGCCTACCGCAGCTTCCGTGAGCGCTACGCCCCGCCCGGCGACGGCAAGGCGACCGCACGCGCCGTCGACGCCCTCCTCGAGGGTTAGCGATCGTCGCGGAACGGGCCGTGCAGCGCTGCCCATTGCAGCAACATGATCGTCTTGGCGTCCGAGATCCGACCGTCGCGGGTCATGGCGAGCGCGTCGTCGAACGGCAGCTCGACCACCTCGATGTCCTCGCCGTCGTCGACGAGGCCGCCACCGGGGCCAGACATGCTCTCTGCCGAGTACGGCGCGGCAAAGAAGTGCAGCCGCTCGGTCACCGAGCCCGGGCTCATGTAGCTGTCGAACACGTGCGTCAGGTGCCCGACCTCCACACCCACCTCCTCGGCGGTCTCCCGGCGCACAGCGGTCTCGGGGTCGTCCTCGTCCAGGAGACCGGCCGGTGCCTCGACGAGCAGCCCGTCGGGATGTCCGTTGACGTAGACGGGGTAACGGAACTGCCGCGTCAGCAGGACGGTGCGGCGCTGCACGTCGTGGAGGAGGATGGTCGCACCGTTTCCCCGGTCGTACGTCTCCCGGGACTCCGTCGACCAGTGCCCGTCGCGGTGCCGGTAGTCGAACGTCGTGCGCCGCAGCACGTGCCAGCCGGAGCCGGTCAGCTCCACGTCGCGGACCCGGACACCAGGGTTGCCCGTCAGGTCACGGCCTGCCTCGTCGAGCCCCTTCCGGCCTCGCGCGTCCGGCACGTCGAGTCCAGGCCGCCCGGTGGTCCCGGCCGGAGGCACCTCGAGGACGTCGGTGTAGACCGGCAGACCGCGAGACCGAGCGAGCTCGACCATCTCGTCGGACCCGGCGGACTCGCCGGGAAGCCTCAGCACGGCCTCGCAGCGCTCGACCAGGCGGCGGCCGACCGGGTGGAACACCTCGTCGAACTGCTGGTCGCCGATGGTCCTGCTCCCCGCGGCCGCGGCGAGCGGGAGAGCGATGTCCTCCCCGTTGACCGCCAGGTGGCCGGCCCGGAACAGCGTGAGGGTCGCGGCACGGATCCGCGCCAGGTTCGCCGCGACGCGGTCGGGATCGTCCCCGGTGCCGCTCCGGTAGGGACCGGCGACGAGGATCATCACCGCCGGACGAGGTTGGCGGCCTTGTTGGCCGTGCGCATGATGCGCGACCGCCAGACCGGCGGCACCCGACGCCGCAGCTTGGGCGGGACGACGCGCTCGGCCACCCGGATCACCGCGTCGGCACCGGACCCGCGCGACGTACCTGCCCCGCCGGAGGCGCCCGCCCTGGTGGCGACCGCACCCCTGTCGCCCCCGGTCGCGCCCCCCTTGGGCCGCAGGGCGTGGATCGTGGACTGCGCGATGTCCTCGGCCTCGGAGTAGAACGTGTGGTAGCGCTCGCGCGACTCGTCGAGGACGGCGCGGTTCTCCGCCGAGTCGCCGCCGGCGACGGACAGCGCGGTGAACTGCTTCCACACGTCCTCGGTCATCGCCTCCACCTGCTGCGGGACACCGACGTCGGCGAAGGTGACCTTCTGGCGGTGCAGCGTCGGGTCGACGAACTCGTCGACCCGGCGGCGCACCTCGTCGGGGATCTCGCGCAGGACCGGGATGTCCAGTGCCTCGCCGACCCGCGACATCTCGCCCGACCAGTCGGCGAGCAGGTCGTCGTAGCGGACGAAGACGCGGCGCGAGTCGCGGGTCGCGTACTCCGTCTCGAGCATGACGTTGACCCACGACAGGGTCCGGCTGGCCGGCGACTGCCAGTCGCCGTACCACTTGATGGCGGAGCTGACCGCCTCGGCCGGGTGCCGCAGCAGCGACGCGAAGGAGACGTCGACGCCGAGATCGGTGGCGGCCTTCTCCCACAGCGGCAGGAACCAGCCGATCCGGGGGTCCTTGACGACGACGCTGTCCCGGCCGACGAACTGCACGGCCAGCCACGACTTCAGCTCGGCGAAGGTGTTGCGGTCCTGTGCGGCCCGCGCGGTGTCCTCCCACGCGGCCGGGCGCGAGTCCCAGACCGAGACCCGGCGGGACCGCAGGTTGCGGCCGTGGAAGTCGACGACCCATTGCGGCTCGCCGAAGCCCTTGGGGTTGGTCGAGTCGGCCTGGACCTCGGGCTGCGGCACGTGGAAGCCGGTCATGCCGAGGATGGTGGTGAACAGGCTGGTGCCGCTGCGGCCGACGCCGGCCACGATCACCAGCCGCTTGCGCGCAGCCTCCGCCCCCGAGGAGCTGCTCACGTCGTTGCTCATCCATCCTCCACGGGCGCCGGCCACAACCTGCGCACGACGCGCTCGGCCGCCCGGCCGTCCTCGAGGGAGCAGAACCTGGCGCGGAACGCCTGCCGCAACGCGGTCGACCCATCGTCCCACGCCCGCCGGGTGACGAGCACCTCGGCCAGCTCCTCCTGGGTCCGCACCACCGGGCCGGGCGACTCGTCCAGCAGGTCGACGTAGGTGCCACGCAGGTTGACGTACTCCTCCCAGTCCGACGCGAAGACCACGATCGGCCGGTCGAGCACGGCGTAGTCGAACATCACCGACGAGTAGTCCGTGACCAGCACGTCGGCCGCGAGGTAGAGGTCCTCGATCCTCGGGTGGTCGGCCACGTCGACGACGCCACGCGCTGGCTCGGCACCCATCGGCGAGTCGGCGTAGAAGTAGTGGGCCCGCACGAGCAGCACGTGGTCCGGTCCGAGGGCAGCCGCCAGCTGCGCCGGGTCGAGCTGCGGCACGAAGCTCTTGTGGTACTCCCGGTGTGTCGGCGTGTAGAGGACTGCCGTGGTCCCCTCGGCGATCCCGAGCCCGGCCCGCACCGCCGCCACCTGCTCGGGCGTCGCGGTCGCCAGCACGTCGTTGCGCGGGTAGCCGGTCTCGATGCTCTCGTAGGTCCCCGGGTAGACCCGCTCCCACTGCTCGGTGGTGAACGCGTTCTGCGACACGCTCAGGTCCCACTTGGCGACCCGCTCGACCAGCCGGTCGAAGTTCATCCGCTTGCGGCCGTAGGTGGCGTCGACCAGGTCGAGGCCCATGGTCTTGACCGGCGTGCCGTGGTGGGTCTGCAGGTGCACCTGGCCCGGGCGCTTCACGAAGTCGTTGGGGAAGTTCACGTTGTTGACGAGGTACGTCGCGCGGGCCAACACCCGGTAGTAGTCGCGGGTGCCGGTGACGACGAACGGCACCCCGGCCGGCACCCGGTCCTGCTTGTCCGCGTCGACGACCCACACGCCACGCACCCAGGGCGCCAGCTCGCGGGCCTTCTCGTACACCGCCCGGGGGTTGCAGCTGTAGGCGGCGAACCAGTACGCCGCGTAGACGGCGAGGTCGGGCTCGAGCGGCCGGCGCAGCTGCGCGCGGTACCACGCCTGCAGCGGCCACGACCTGGCTGCGCCGGGCAGCCGCCGGGCCTGGCGTGCTCCTCGACGAGCGGCGCGGACCGCCCCCCGCCCGCCCCGCCTGGCACGCGCCGCCTCGCCCACCGCCCGCCACGCCGGGTAGCTGCCGGCCTCGAGCGCCCTGCGCTGCGCCGGGTGAAGTCGCAGCAGCGCCTGCGCGTCCTCCCCCAGAGCCCGCCAGGCCGCGGCGACCGCAGCCAGCTGGGACCTTCGCAGCCGCAGCGGGAGCTGCTCGACCTGGCCGAGCGCAGCCTCGACCACGGCGGCGCGCACGGCCGGGGCCGCGGTGCGGGGCAGGTCGCGCACCAGCTCGGCGTAGGCCGCGGCGACCTCACGGGCCGGGCGCGGGTCGGTCCGGCGACGTACGGCCTGCGGAAGCACTCGCCGGACGTACGCCGTCGCGCCGAGCCGCCGCAGGTCCCCGGCAGCCAGCGCGACACCCCACGCGGCCGCGACCTCCCAGCCGCCACCGGCACGCACCGCCGCGGCAAGGTGCCCGCGCAGCAGGCCGGCGGTGACGACGGAGTCCCAGAGCCACGGGGTGCCTCCGGCCGGCGCCTTCACCCGGCGCTCCTTGCCGTCGTAGCCGCGCAGCAGGTGGTCGACGACCAGCACCGGCGGCCGGTCGGCGAGCGCACCCAGTACCTCGTCGAGCGCCCCTGGCGGCAGCACGTCGGTGGGCTCGACGAACCACACGTGGTCGCCGGTCACCAGGTCGAGGGCCGCCAGCCGGGCCGCCGCGGGGCCGGCCCGCTCGGCGCAGCGGTGCACCCGCAGGCGACCGTCCTGTGCGACGAGCTCGGCCAGGATCTCCCGGGTGTGGTCGGTGGACGCGTCGTCCACCACGAGCAGCTCGACGTCGTCACCGCCGCCCCCCTGGTCGAGGGCGCCCACCTGCGTGAGCAGGGAGCGGACGCCGCGGCGGAGGTGTCCCTGCTCGTGGTGGGTCACGAGCACGAGGCTCAGCCGTGGCATGTGCCGCCCTTCGAGGGGTGCAGAGATGGTCGAGTGGGGCCGCCCGCACGCGGTTTGGCCTGCCCTGACAGGGTTGCGTATCGTACTCCCGCCCGACCCCGACCCCTGAGGAGCCGACGTGGCTGACGCCGCGGGATCGCCGGGCGGCAAGCCCATCTTCATCGTCGGGCCGATGGGTTCGGGCACCACCCTGCTGCGGCTCATCGTCGACAGCCACGACGACATAGCCATCGCGCAGGAGACCAGCATCATGCGGGCCTACCTGGCCCACCGGTGGATCCCGTTCCACCGCCACGGTGGCGACTGGTACGGCCGGCTGGGCTTCTCCGACGACGAGCTCGACGAGCGGATGCGCGAGTTCTACGGCGGGATGTTCGAGCGCTGGGCGGCGTCGCAGGGCAAGAAGCGCTGGGGCGACAAGACCCCGTGGCACGCCTGGCAGCTGCGTGAGATCGCCCGGGTCTTCCCGGACGCCGTCGTGCTGGCGACCGTGCGACACCCGGGGGCCGTCGCCGCCTCGGTGTCCGGCCGCTTCCGCCTCGGCTGGGGCGGCGCCGTCTCGCACTGGATCAACACCGAGACCGAGCTGGTGCAGCGCGGCCGGGAGCTCGGCGACCGCTTCCTGCTCGTCCGCTACGAGGACCTGGTCCTCGACCCGGCGACGACGCTGCGCGAGGTCTTCGACTGGCTCGACGCGCCGTGGTCGGACCGGCTGCTGGAGCACCACGTCGTGCACGGCGAGCGTGGCGGCCCCAAGAAGGTCGAGGGCGGCGCCCGCACCGACGCGCCGATCAGCACCGAGCGCATCTCGGCCTGGACCGAGGAGGCGACCGAGGACAACATCGCGACCCTCAAGGACAAGGTCGACGGCCTGTTCGCGTTCTTCGGCTACGACCAGCAGGACCCGGACGCGCTGACCCCCGTGACCGTCGAGGGGTCCCCGCGGAAGAAGACGTTGACCGGCACCGAGCTCGGGCAACGGCGGGACGCCTTCCCCGAGCTCACCCAGCTCGACGAGCCGATGACCCCGTGGTTCGGCAACCGGATGCTCACGCCCGAGGCGATCGGCGTCGCGGCACCCAAGAAGAAGCGCGTCACTCCCAAGGAGGCCGCGGCCCCGCCGCCGTCGCCGCCGACGTTCGCCCGCCGGGCCCGTCGCGCAGCCGGTCGAGCGGTCCGCAAGGTGCGCCCCGCCCCGCCGAAGTAGCAACCACCGGAGGACGCTGTGGCGGACGGGTCGAGCAACCGGCTGACGTACCTCCTGGTCGACGGCGAGAACCTCGACGCCACCCTTGGCACCGACATCCTCCGGCACCGGCCGGCGCCGGACGAGCGGCCGCGCTGGGACCGGGTCGCCGAGTTCCTCCGGCAGCGGTGGGGCCAGGACGTCCGCGGCATCTTCTTCCTCAACGCGAGCTCCGGCACGCTGCCGATGCCGTTCGTCCAGGCGCTGCTGGCGCTGGGCTACCGGGTGGTGCCGCTGGCCGGCAGCAAGGACCAGAAGGTCGTCGACGTCGGCATCCAGCGCACCCTCGACGCGATCGGTGGTCGCGAGGGTGACGTCGCCCTGGTCAGCCACGACGCCGACTTCGAGCCGCACCTGCGGGCGCTGCTGCCCGACCGCCGGGTCGCCGTGCTGGGCTTCCGCGAGTACGTCAGCCAGCGGCTCGCCGAGCTCGAGCCGCAGGGTCTGCAGTTCTTCGACATGGAGTCGGCGGTCGGCGCCTTCAACGTGCCGCTCCCCCGGGTACGGGTGATCCCCCTCGACGAGTTCGACCCCGAGCACTTCCTCGGCTGAGCCGGTCGGCGCATGGTGACTCCATGGGGAGTCACCGTGCGCGGTGGCCGGCGGTGGGTGCGCTGCTGGTCGCGGCTCTCGCGGGCTGCGGAGGCGACGGCGCGGACGACGGCTCCGACGCGGCCGGCAGCGCCGGCCGTACACCGTCGCCGGCCTCGGCCAGCGCGATGCCCACGTCCACGAGCGACGTCCCTGAGCTCGTCGACATCGGGGGCGGACGGCACGTCTACGTCCACTGCTCCGGCGAGGGCAGCCCCACTGTGGTCATGGAGAGCGGGGACGAGTCGGACCAGTTCCAGTGGTCAGCGGTGCAGCCGGCCGTTGCCGAGGAGACCCGGGTCTGCTCGTACGACCGGCTCGGCAACGGCTCCAGCGACCCGGCGACGGGCTGCCGGCGGACGCCGGAGCTGCTGGCCGACCTGACCGCGATGCTCGCCGCGGTCGACGCCCGTCCCCCGTACGTCCTTGTCGGGACCTCCGGCGGCGGGTTCATCATGACGAGCTACGCGTACGAGCACCAGGACGAGACGGTCGGCATCGTGCTGGCCGAGACGCCGCGCGCACTGATCGCGTCGCGCGCACCGAGCGATCTGCTCGCCGACCTCGACTGCCGGTCGACGGAGAACCAGGAGCACCGTGACTACGTCACCGTCGAGCACTGGGCATGGCAGCACCGCCAGCGCATCGGCCGGATCCCCATGACCGTCATCAGCAACGACTACGGCGACTTCTACGCCGACGACGAGCAGCGCACCAACGTGCGGGCCCAGCGGGACTGGCTCGTGCTCAGCCCGCTGGCCAGGCAGGTGGTCGTGACCACCGGGCACGACGTCCCCGAGAACGAGCCCGACCTCACCGTCCGCGAGATACTCCGGGTGGTCGGCGAGGCGAGGGTCAGCGGGTGAAGGGCCGGTAGGCGGCGCCGCACCACTCCGCCGGCGCCGGCCAGCGAGTCGTCGACCCGGCCGTCGGTGCCGATCACGTGGACGGCGTGGGCCCGGGCCTCCGAGCCCAGCGGCCGCTGCGCCAGAACGGGTGGCTCCGATCTCGTAGCCCAGAGTGACGAAGAGGTACCCCGTCGTGCCCGGGTGCACCCGTTCGGCCCGACCTGGTCCCGACACGTGGGGGAACTTCCCGATTTCGCCTCCCGTCCCCGCGATGCGCGCGTACCGTCGACCTTCCGAGCAGCCCGACGCAACAACCCTGGAGGAGCCGG
>DATHAP010000207.1 GCA_035489715.1 Actinomycetes bacterium | reverse complement strand
GCAGGTCCTGGGGGAGGAGGACCGGTCGGTCGTAGCCGCTCGCGTCCGCGGGGAGCTCAAGGACCTGGCGTACGTCGTCGAGGCGGGTGACGTCGTCGAGCCGGTGGCCATCGACAGCCCCGAAGGGCTGGCCGTCCTGCGCCACTCGACGGCGCACGTGATGGCGCAGGCGGTCCAGCAGCTCTACCCCGATGCCAAGCTCGGCATCGGACCGCCGATCGACAACGGCTTCTACTACGACTTCGACGTCGAACCGTTCACCCCCGAGGACCTCGGTCGCATCGACAAGGAGATGCAGCGGATCGTCAAGGAGGGCCAGACCTTCTCGCGCCGGGTGGTCAGTGACGACGAGGCGCGCACCGAGCTGGCCGGCGAGCCCTACAAGCTGGAGCTGATCGGGCTCAAGGGCCCGGGCGCCGCGAGCGCGGCGGACGGCGCGGACGCCGAGGTGGGTGGCGGCGAGCTCACGATCTACGACAACCACCGTCGTGACGGCGAGCTGACGTGGAAGGACCTGTGCCGCGGTCCGCACGTGCCGAGCACTAGGCACATCCCGGCGTTCAAGCTGATGCGCAGCGCCGCCGCCTACTGGCGCGGCAGCGAGAAGAACAAGCAGCTGCAGCGGCTCTACGGCACCGCGTGGGAGTCGCGGGACGCGCTGAAGGCCTACCTCGCGCGGCTCGCCGAGGCCGAGAAGCGCGACCACCGCAAGCTCGGTGCCGAGCTCGACCTCTACTCCTTCCCGGACGAGATCGGGTCGGGCATGGCGGTCTTCCACCCCAAGGGTGGCGTGATCCGCCGGGTCATGGAGGACTACGTGCGGCGGCGGCACGAGGAGGAGGGCTTCCTCTTCGTGGCGACCCCGCACATCAGCAAGGAGGGGCTCTTCCACACCTCCGGGCACCTGCCCTACTACGCCGACGGCATGTTCCCGCCCATGGACGTCGATGGCGGCGCCTACTACCTCAAGGCGATGAACTGCCCGATGCACAACCTGATCTACCGGTCACGCGGGCGGTCCTACCGCGAGCTGCCGTTGCGGCTCTTCGAGCTCGGTGCCGTCTACCGGCACGAGAAGTCGGGCGTCGTGCACGGGCTCACCCGGGTGCGCGGACTGACGATGGACGACTCGCACTCCTACGTCACCGCCGAGCAGGCGTCCGACGAGATCAAGCACCTTCTCAGCTTCCTGCTGGGGCTGCTCAAGGACTTCGGCCTCGACGACTTCTACCTCGAGCTGTCAACCCGCGACGCCGACTCGGACAAGTTCATCGGCACCGACGAGCAGTGGGAGGTGGCCACCAAGGTCCTGGAGGACGCGGCGACCGACACCGGGCTCGAGCTCGTCCCGGACCCGGGTGGCGCGGCGTACTACGGACCGAAGATCTCGGTGCAGGCGCGGGACGCGATCGGCCGCACCTGGCAGATGTCGACGGTGCAGTACGACTTCAACCAGCCGGCGCGCTTCGAGCTCGAGTACCAGGCTGCCGACGGCTCGCGCCAGCAGCCGGTGATGATCCACTCGGCGAAGTTCGGCTCGATCGAGCGGTTCCTGGGCGTGCTGGTCGAGCACTACGCCGGCGCGTTCCCGCCCTGGCTGGCGCCGGTGCAGGTGGTCGGCATCCCGATCACCGACGAGCACGTGCCCTACCTGCACGACGTGGCGGCGAAGCTGCGCGCCCGCGGCATCCGGGTCGAGGTCGACACCTCCGACGACCGGATGCAGAAGAAGATCCGCACAGCGCAGAAGCAGAAGGTGCCCTACATGCTGCTCGCCGGAGACGAGGACGTCGCCAAGGGCGCCGTGTCGTTCCGCTACCGCAGCGGCGACCAGAAGAACGGCGTGCCGGTGGACGACGCCGTCGAGGAGATCGCGAAGGCGGTCGCCGACCGGGTCCAGGTATGAGGGCCGCGTGAGCGGCGCCGACCGGGAGGGCGTACGTCCCCAGGTCGGTCCGATCGAGGGCGTCGGGGAGCCGGACCGGCTGCAGCGGCTGTGGGCGCCGCACCGGCTGGCCTACGTCACGGGCGAGGACGGCACCGGCCGCACCGACGACGGCGGCTGCCCGTTCTGCCGGATCCCGACGCTCGACGACCGGGAAGGCCTGGTGCTGGCGCGCGGCGAGACGGTCTACGCCGTGCTGAACCTGCACCCCTACAACCCGGGCCACCTCATGGTGGTGCCCTTCCGGCACCTGGCCGGGCTCGACGAGCTCACCGAGCAGGAGTCGCTCGAGCTGGCCGTCTTCACACGCAAGGCGGTGGACGCCGTGCGCGCGGCCTCCTCGCCGCACGGGTTCAACGTCGGGCTCAACCTCGGCCGCGTCGCGGGTGGGTCGTTGGCCGACCACCTGCACCAGCACGTCGTGCCGCGGTGGGGCGGCGACGCGAACTTCATCACCGTGCTGGCCGGCACCAAGGTGATCCCGGCCCTGCTCGCCGAGACGCGTGACCTCGTGGCCGCCGCCTGGCCGAGGGGCTGACCCGCCCGGCGTCAGGTCGCCCGGCCAGCGATCGAGCGCACCGGTCGCTAGGGTCGCCCGGTGACCTCGACCGACAGACGCACCACGGTCCTCTACGACGGCACCTGCGGCTTCTGCACCCGCGGCGTGGAGCTCGCGGTCGACCGGCTCCCGCGTGGCCGGGACACCGACTGGCAGCCCTACCAGGCCGTCGACCCGACGACGTACGGCCTCAGCATCGCCGAGGCTGAGCGCACCCTGCACCTCGTCGAGGCCTCCGGGCGGATCTCGCACGGTGCGGGTGCCGTGGGCCGGCTGCTCGTGCTGTCCGGCGGCGCGGTCGCCGTGCTGGGCAGGGTGCTGCTCGCGCCGCCGGTCTCGTGGCTCGCCGAGGCGGCCTACCGGGTGGCGACCCTGCTGCGGCACCGCCTCCCGGGCAGCACGCCCGCACTGGCCCGCCTCCCCGAGGACCGCCCCGGCGCCCGCTGAGCCCGCGCGCGCCGCTGCCCGCCCCGCGCTCTAGTGGTCGGCGTTCTCCTCCTGGAGCTTCTGCGCGAGCTGGGTCGGCATCGGCTCGTGCCGCAGGTAGGTCCGGGCGAACGTGCCGGTGCCGTGCGAGAGGGAACGCAGGTCGATCGCGTAGCGGGTGATCTCGACCTGAGGCACGTCGGCCCGCACCATCGACCGGCCGCTACCGACCGACTCGGTGCCGGTCACCCGGCCGCGGCGGGTGGACAGGTCGCTCATGACGGCGCCGACGTACTCGTCGGAGACCAGCACCTGCAGCTCGTCGACCGGCTCGAGCATGTGGATCCGGGTGGCCCGGGCGGCTTCCTTCAGCGCGATCGCGCCGGCGGTCTGGAAGGCCATGTCGGAGGAGTCCACCGAGTGCGCCTTGCCGTCGATCAGCGTGACCCGGATGTCGACGACCGGGTAGCCGGCCGCGACGCCGCGCTCCATCTGGGTGCGCACGCCCTTCTCCACCGAGGGGATGAACTGCCGCGGCACCGCGCCGCCGACCACCTTGTCGACGAACTCGAACCCCTGGCCGGACTCGAGCGGCTCCACCTCGATGTCGCAGATGGCGTACTGGCCGTGGCCGCCGGACTGCTTGACGTGGCGGCCCTTGGCGGTGGCCTTGCCGGCGAAGGTCTCGCGCAGCTGCACCCGCAGCGCCACCGTCTCGACCTCGACGCCGTAGCGGTTCTTGAGCCGGTCGAGCAGGACGTCGAGGTGCGCCTCGCCCATGCACCACAGCACGAGCTGGTGGGTCTCGGGGTTGTTCTCCAGCCGCAGCGTCGGGTCCTCGGCCACCAGCCGCCCGAGGCCCTGCGACAACTTGTCCTCGTCGGCCTTCGACCTGGCGACGACCGCGACCGGCAGCAACGGGTCGGGCATGACCCACGGCTCCATCAGCAGCGGGTCGTCCTTGCTGGACAGCGTGTCTCCGGTCTCGGCCCGGGTCAGCTTGGCGACCGCGCAGATGTCGCCGGCGATCGCCTTGGGCACCGGCCGCTGGGTCTTGCCGAGCGGCGACGTGATCGCCCCGACCTTCTCGTCGACGTCGTGGTCCTGGTGGCCTCGGTCGGTGCCGAAGAAGTCGGAGAAGTGCCCGGACACGTGCACGGTCGTGTCGGGGGAGAGGGTCCCGGAGAAGACGCGGACGAGGGAGATCCGGCCGACGTACGGGTCGGTCGTCGTCTTGACGACCTCGGCCACCAGCGGGCCGGCCGGGTCGCAGGACAGCGGGCCGCGGGGCGCGCCCTCGGGCGTCGACACCGGCGGCACCTCGTGCTCCAGCGGCGACGGGAACGCCTGGGTCATCACCTCGAGGACCTCGGTCATGCCGAGCCCGGTCGGGGCGGCCGTGGCGAGCACCGGATAGAAGGACCCGCGGGCGACGGCGGTCTCGAGATCGTCCACGAGCACCTTGAGGTCGATGTCCTCACCACCGAGGTAGCGGTCCATCAGCGACTCGTCCTCGGACTCGGCGATGATGCCCTCGATCAGTGCGCTGCGCGCGGTCTCGATGAGCGGCAGGTGTTCGGGGTCGGGCTCGCGCTCGACCCGGCTGCCGCCCGAGTAGTCGGACACGGACTGGGACAGCAGGCCGATCACCCCGCCGGGTGAGCCGTCGTCGGCGGCCATCGGCAGGTAGAGCGGCAGCACGCCGTCGCCGAAGACGCGCTGGCAGATCGCGACCGCCTCGTCGAAGTCCGCCCGGTCCTTGTCCAGCTTGGTGACCACCACCGCGCGCGGCATCCCGACGGCGGCGCACTCCTCCCACAGCATCTGCGTCGCGCCGTCGACCCCGTCGACCGCGCTGACCACGAACAGTGCCGCGTCGGCGGCGCGCAGCCCGGCCCGCAGGTCGCCGACGAAGTCGGCGTAGCCCGGGGTGTCGAGCAGGTTGACCTTGACGTCTGCGTGCACCACCGGCGCCAACGAGAGCGAGACCGAGCGCTGCTGTCGCTGCTCGGCCTCGTCGAAGTCGCCGACGGTGGTGCCCTCCTCCACCCGTCCGGCGCGGGGGATGGTCCCGGTGGCCACGAGGAGCGCCTCGACCAGAGACGTCTTCCCGGCTCCGGAGTGGCCGACCAGCACGACGTTGCGCACGGACCCTGGCTGGTCGGCCGTCGGTGCAGCTCCGGCGGCTCCGGCATTGCTCGTCTGGACCATCTCGACCGCCTCCGCGACGTCGTCGTCGACTCCGTGCGCCGCGTCGCGGGCGCACCCGAACGCCTTGCAGCCTTCACCCGCGAGCCGCCGTCGCACAAGGGCCCGACGGGCCTAGCGTGAGCGACCATGGCGCCCGTCCTCGTCCAGGAGCACGCCGCCCTGGTGCACGGGCTGTGCGTGGCAGCCGGCATCGCGGCCGGCGCGGCCGTGCTGGCGCTGGAGGTCCGGCGGCGCGGCGCGGCGGACGAGCGGCTGCTCGTGGTGGTCGCCGGCGTCGTCGTCGGCGGAGCCCTGGGGATGCGCGCCGCCGGCCTGGTCCGGCTGGTGCAGGCCGGTGACGCCTCGCTGCTCGTGCAGGCGTGGGAGACGGGCGCCAAGAGCGTGCTCGGCGGGCTCTGCGGGGCGTACGTCGGCGCGCTGGTCGGCAAGCGCCTCGCGGGCTACCCGCACCGGACCGGCGCGCTCTTCGCACCGGCGGTCGCCCTGGGGCTCGCGGTCGGGCGCGTCGGCTGCTTCCTCACCGAGCCGGTCGGGCAGCCGACCGACCTGCCGTGGGCGCTGCGCGGGGCTCATCCGTCCTTCCTCTACGAGATCGCCTTCCACGCGACGGCCCTGGTCGTGCTGCTGGCGCTGCGGGACCGGCTGGCCGACCCCGCGGACCTGCTGGTGGGCTACCTGACGGCGTACGCCCTCTTCCGGCTCTGGGTCGAGACGACGCGCACGAACGACGTGCTCGCCGTCGGTCTGACCGGGTCGCAGTGGGTGGTGCTGCTCGCGCTGCCCCTGCTGCTGGCCCGGTGCACCCGGATCCGCCTCGCTCCCCGGGAGCCACAGGAGCCTCGGCACCAGGAGGCCGTGGCGTGACCGAGCCGCCCTGGGCGCAGCGACCGCCGCGCCGCTTCGCCACCGGTTCCGTCGTCCTCGGTGCGGTCGTCGGCGTGGTCGGCACGGTCGCCGTGCCGATCCTGCTCGGGCTGGTCGCGTCGGTCGCCGGACCGCTCGGCATCGCCTTCGGGCTGCTCGTGCCGGTGACGGTCCTGGCGGCGCTGGTGCTGGGCATCGTGCTCGCCAGCACGCCGGGCTCGCCGCAGCGGCGGGGCTTCGGGCTCGGCCTGGTCATCGGCTGGGGGCTGCTGCTCCTGCTGGCCGGCGGACTGTGCATCGCCCTGATCGCGGGGTACAGCGGTGGCTGACCAGGACACCGCCCTGCCCCCGGCGACCGGCATGCCGCTGCGCGGCGACCGGGTGCGCCGCTACGTCAACGCCTACTGCCCGCGCTGCCACGAGGAGCACCCGGAGCGGCCGCTCACCGAGGTGGCGCGGCTGTCCGGCTGGCTGGCCGAGCGCGCCGGGCGGGTGTGGCTCGAGCGCGGCTGCCCCGAGCACGGGCTGGTCCGCACCCTCTACGACGAGGACCCCGAGATCCTGACCTGGCTGGAGCGCTGGACGGCACCCACCAAGGCGCACCAGCCGGACACGCCGGGGTCGTTCGCGCCGCTGCCCGGCGGCTACCTCGACGGGCTGGGCGAGATGCAGACCCAGCACACCTGCATCCTGCTCGAGGACGTCGTCGAGACCTGCAACCTGCGCTGCCCCACGTGCTTCGCCGACTCGGCCCCGGACCTGTCCGGCGTCGTCCCGGTCGAGGATGTGCTGGCCAACCTCGACCAGCGCATCGCGCGCGAGAACGGCCGCCTCGACGTGCTGATGCTCAGCGGCGGCGAGCCGACGCTGCACCCCGAGCTTGAGCGGCTGCTCGACGAGGTGGCCCGGCGCAACGTCGTGCGGGTGCTCCTCAACACCAACGGTCTGCGGCTGGCCCGCGACCGGGGGCTCGGGGACCTGCTGGCGCGCCACCGCGAGCGGGTCGAGGTCTACCTGCAGTACGACGGGGTCAGCGCGGAGGCGCACCGGCACCACCGCGGCGCGGACCTGCGCCGGATCAAGGCCGACGCGCTGCACGCCCTGTCGGACCGGCAGATCTTCACGACGCTGACCATGACGGCCGCCCTCGGCGTCAACGACGGGGAGATCGGCGAGGTGCTCCAGGTCGCGCTGGACACGCCCTACGTCGGCGGGGTGTCGATCCAGCCGCAGTTCGGGTCGGGCCGGTCCGGCGCCATCGACCCGATGGACCGGCTGACCCACACCGGTGTGCTGGCCCGGCTGGGGCCGCAGACCGGTGGCCGGGTCACCTGGCGCGACCTCACGGCTCTGCCGTGCTCGCACCCGCACTGCTGCAGCGTCGGCTACCTGATCCGCGACGACGCGGGGAAGTGGCGGTCACTGGTGTCCCTGGTCGGCGAAGACCGGCTGATGGAGCACCTCGACCTGGTCAGCAACAGGATCGCCGACCGGGACATCCCGCGCCAGGTCCGCTCGGCGGTGAAGGAGTCGCTGCTGGGCCTGCTGTCCGAGCAGTCGTCGCTGTCGCACCCTCGGGTCGCCGACCTGTGGCGTGACCTCTGCGAGCAGTGCGACCTCGGCGTCGCCTCGCTGCTGCGGCTCGCGCTGCCCGGCCGGTCGAAGGCGCTGCGCCGGATGCTGGGGGAGCGGGTGGTGCGGGTGACGGTCAAGCCCTTCATGGACGTCTCGACGATGATCGAGGAGCGGCTGACCCAGTGCTGCGTCCACGTCGGCACCCGGTCGGAGCGGCAGGACCAGTGCGCGCCGTTCTGCGCCGTGCAGGCCTGGCCCCAGCTGTCGGCGCAGCGGATGTCGGTGGCCGCCGGTCGCCGGTCGCTGCCGTTCGAGGTGATCACGTGACCACCACCCAGCAGGCCGACGGGAGTGCCGCGGCGACGTACGACCCGTTGCGGCTGTGCGTGTTCACCACCGTCGCGCTGCTCACCTGGCTGATCGGTCCGGCCGTGGTCGTCGCTTTCGCGGCGCTCGGCTTCACCGGCTACGTCCGGGCCCGGGGGGCCGGGCTCACCCGCAGCAAGTGCCTGCTGCGCGACACCCGGCTGGTGCTCGGCTACCTCGCCCTGGTCGGCCTCTCCGCCCTGGCCGGTGTCGCCTGGCAGCTCCGGGACCTGCTCGGCTGACACTGGGCTCACGGAGTGATGGGCCCGGGTCGGTAGCATCCGCCCACCATGCTGAACCGCTTCGCGCGTGCCCTGTTCACGCGCATCTTCCGGCCCATCGCCGCGTTCCTCGTCCGTCGTGGTGTGAGCCCCGACGTCGTCACGTTCATCGGGACGCTCGGCGTGGCCGGGGCGGCGCTCGGCTTCTACCCACAGGGCGAATTCTTCTGGGGCACGGTGGTGATCACCTGCTTCGTCTTCTCCGACCTGATCGACGGGACGATGGCCCGGATGTCCGACCGGTCCAGCCGGTGGGGCGCCTGGCTGGACTCGACGCTCGACCGGGTGGGCGACGCGGCGGTCTTCGGCGGCATCGCGCTCTGGTACGCCGGCGACGGCGACGACCTCCTGCTGTGCTCCCTCGCGATCTACGGGCTGGCGGCCGGGGCGGTCGTGTCCTACGCGAGAGCCCGGGCCGAGGGGCTCGGCATGACAGCCGCCGTCGGCATCACCGAGCGGGCCGACCGGCTCGTCGTGGTCCTGGTCGCGACCGGGCTCGAGGGCCTCGGCGTCCCGTACGTCCAGGCGCTCGCGCTCTGGTACGTCGCGGTGGGCAGCACGGTGACGATCGTGCAGCGTGCGCTGGCAGTACGTCGTCAGGCGCTCGCCGAGACCCCCTGACGTGCGGGCCGCTCTCGTCGAGGGGGTGACCTACCGGCTCTACGCCACCGGGTGGTGGCTGGTGCGCCGGATGCCCGAGCGGGCGGCGTACGGACTCTTCCGGTTGGTCGCGGACCTGATGGCGCGCCGGGACGGCCCGCCGGCGCAACGGCTGCGGACCAACCTGCGACGTGCCCGCCCGGACGCGACGGACGCCGAGCTTGCCGCGCTGACCCGCGACGGGCTGCGGAGCTACCTCCGCTACTGGTGCGACGCGTTCCGGCTGCCGGACTGGCCTGCCGAGCGGGTGGTGTCGCGGGTGCGGGTCGAGGGGGAGCACCACCTGCGCGCCAGCACCGGGAAGGGCGCCCGGGGGCTGGTCGCGGCGCTCATGCACATGGGCAACTGGGACCACGCCGGCGCGTGGGCGACCCTCACCGGGGTGCCCGTCGTCACCGTCGCGGAGCGGCTGCGCCCCGAGCGGCTCTACGCACGCTTCCTGGCCTACCGCCAGGGGCTCGGCATGGAGATCCTGCCGCTCACCGGCGGGGACGGCGACCTGCTCGACTCGCTCTCGACCCGGCTGCGCGGCGGCCGCCTGGTCCCCCTGCTCGCCGACCGCGACCTGCGGGCCTCGGGCATCGAGGTCGACCTGCTCGGCGAGCCGACCCGGATGCCGCCCGGGCCGGCGATGCTCGCGCTGCGGACCGGTGCCGCCCTGCACCCGGTGAGCATCTGGCACGAGCCGGTGCCCGGTGCGACAGGTCGGGCGGGCGACCGGCTGGTGATCCGGTTCCACGACCCGGTCGGCGCCCCGGCGACCGGCACCACGCGTGAGAAGGTCACCCGCATGACGCAGGAGGTCGCCGACGTGTTCGGCGACGCGATCCGCGCGCACCCCGAGCACTGGCACATGCTCCAGCCGCTGTGGCTGGCCGACCTCGCCCACGTCTCCCCCCCACGCCGGTGAGGGGCTGATGCGCGTCGGCATCGTGTGCCCCTACTCGTGGGACGTGCCCGGCGGGGTGCAGTTCCACGTCCGCGACCTCAGCGAGGTGCTCCGGGAGCGCGGCCACGAGGTGTCGGTGCTGGCGCCGGCCGACGACGACACCCCGCTCCCGCCGTACGTCGTCCCGGCCGGTCGGGCCGTCCCGGTTCGGTACAACGGGTCGGTCGCCCGGGTGAACATCGGACCGATCTCGGCCGCCCGGGTGCGGCGCTGGGTCCGCGACGGGCAGTTCGACCTCCTGCACATCCACGAGCCGGCCACCCCGTCGCTGTCGCTGCTCGCCTGTTGGGCCGCGACCGGGCCGATCGTTGCGACCTTCCACACGTCCAACCTGCGCTCGCGCGCGATGCTCGCCGCCTCGCCGCTGCTCGAGCCGGCACTGGAGAAGATCGGCGCCCGGGTCGCCGTGTCGGAGGACGCCCGGCGGACGGTCGTCGAGCACCTGGGCGGTGACGCGGTGCTCATCCCGAACGGCGTGTTCGTCGACCGCTTCGCCGGCGCGCGGCCGGACCCGGCCCGGCAGGGAGAGGGCGGGACGGTGGGGTTCATCGGCCGGCTCGACGAGGCGCGCAAGGGTCTGCCGACGCTGCTCGCCGCGATGAAGTCGGTCCTGGCACGCCGGCCAGGTGTGCGGCTGCTGGTGGCCGGCCGCGGCGACGCCGACGAGGCGGTCGAGGACCTGCCGGCGAGTGTCCGCGACGCCGTCACCTTCCTCGGCGTCGTCAGCGAGGCGGACAAGGCGCGGCTGCTTGCCAGCGTCGACCTCTACGTGGCACCCAACCTCGGCGGGGAGAGCTTCGGGATCATCCTCGTCGAGGCCATGTCGGCCGGTGCGCCGGTGCTCGCCTCGGACATCGACGCCTTCCGGCGGGTGCTGGACGACGGCCGGGTCGGCGAGCTCTTCCCGACCGGGGACGTGCCCGCGCTGGCCGATGCGGTCGTTGCGCTCCTGGGCGACTCGGATCGACGCGACCGGCTGCAGGCGGCGGCGACCGGCTGGGTGCGCCGCTTCGACTGGTCCACGGTGGTCGACCAGCTGCTCGCCGTCTACGAGACTGTCGCCGCCGGCGCTGACGCGGTGGGCGAGGCAGACGTACGGCCCTGGCGTGACCGGTGGCGTCGAGTCGTCGATGCTCCCGGGGGTGCCCTCGACCGCGAGTAGCTCGGCCCACCGGCGCTGCCCAGGCTCCACCGACCAGCGAGCAGAACGGAGTCCTCCATGACCGAGGAGCTCGAGCCTGCACGTCCGGTGTCGACCTGGCTGGTCGACGAGGACGCGTGGGAGCACGACGAGGAGACCGGTGGGCAGGTGGCCATGCTGGTGGACACGCCGGCGGTGCAGGCGGGGATGTGGCGGCCAGGGCGCAGCGGCCTCGGACCGATCGAGGTCGACCTGGAGCACACCGAGGTCCTCTACGTCCTGGCCGGCACCGGGCGGCTGGTGGTCGACGACGAGGCCCCGCTGGAGCTGGTCGCCGGCCGGGCGGTGCGGATCGAGGCCGGCTCGCACGCGCACTTCATGGTCGACGCGGAGTTCCGCGAGGTGTGGTTCTACGTCTGAGGCAGGATGTCGCCCGTCGCCCGTCGCCCGTCGCAGCCGCGCAGCCGCGCAGCCCACCAGCCGCGCCGCGCACTAGCCTCGCCGGGTGTCCAGTGCGGCGTACGAGCTCGTCCTTCTCGGGGCTCTGGTGCTGCTGGTGGCGTGGTACCTCACGTTCAGCGCCACCCGCCTGGACCGGCTGCACGCCCGCAGCGAAGGCGCGTGGAGCGCCCTGGACGCCCAGCTGGTCCGGCGGTCCTCGGTCGCTCAGCAGCTCGCCGCCTCGGGCCGGCTCGACCCGGCCACCTCGCTGCTCCTCGCCGACGCCGCCCACGAGGCCCGCGAGGTCGACGCCGAGGGCAGGGAGCAGGCGGAGAGCGACCTCACAGCGGCGCTCCGGGCCGCCTTCGCCGACCCCGAGCTGGTCGACGACCTCCGGGCCGACCCGGTCGGCCGCGAGCTGGTGGCCGAGCTTGCCGCGGCCGGGCTTCGGGTGCAGCTCGCCCGGCGCTTCCACAACGACGTGGTCCGCTCGGCCCGGGTGGTGCGCCGCAAGCTGGTGGTCCGTTATCTCCGGCTTGCCGGACATGCGCCGTGGCCGCAGACCTTCGAGATCAGCGACACGCCGCCGGGGACCCTCGCCGCTGGTGCCGTGACGTCGGACGCGTACCGTCGTCCCACGTGAGATCCCCCCTGCTGCACCACCGTTCCCGCATGCTCGTCGCCGGCCTGCTGGCCGCCGGGCTCGCCCTGGCCGCCTGCTCCTCGGACCCCGAGCCGCAGACCAAGGCCAAGGCCTCCCCGTCGCCCTCTGCCACCGAGTCGAGCACCCCCCCGCCGCCACCGGAGCCGTCCCTGCTGTCGGGCCGGATGGGTGCTTCCAACGGGCCGGTCTACGCCGTCAAGGTCGACAACACCGCGAAGGCGCACCCGCAGGCCGGGCTCTCCAAGGCCGACGTCGTCTACGTCGAGCAGGTCGAGGGCGGCGTCACCCGGATCGCGGCGATCTACTCCAGCCGCTACCCGACGTACGTCGGGCCGGTCCGCAGCGCGCGCATCACCGACGTCGACCTGCTCCGGCAGTACGGCACGGTCGGGCTCATCTACTCCGGCTCGCAGAACCGGCTGGCCGACAACCTGCAGGCGGCCGACCTCAAGCTGGTCTCCTTCGACCAGGACCACACCGGCTACACGCGCGCCGGCAGCCGCCCGATGCCCTACGACGTCATCGGCAGTTTCGACCGGCTGCGCCGGCGCGCCGGCAAGATCGGCGAGCTGAAGGCGCCGGGCTACTCGTTCGGTGACCCGCCGGCCGGCGGCAAGAAGGCCACCACCTTCACGGTGAACTACCCGATGGCACGGGTCACCGGGACGTGGGCGCCGAAGAAGGGCGAGTGGCAGCTGTCCATGGACGGCGTGCCCGCGAAGGCCGCCGAAGGGGGTCGCCTCACCACGTCCAACTTCGTGGTGCAGTTCACGACCGTACGGCCCTCGGTCTACCACGACGTCAACGGCGCCAACACGCCGCTGACCGAGACCGTCGGCAAGGGGAAGGCGCTGTTCTTCCGCGACGGCCAGGTCTACGAGGGCGCGTGGGAGCGGGACAAGTCGTGGCAGCCGACGACCTGGACCATCGCCGGCGAGGAGGCCGTCCTGGCGCCGGGCGAGGTCTGGATCTCGCTGCTCGGCCGAGACCGACCGGTCGACGTGCGCTGACCGGCGTGTCTCTGCCGACCGCCGGCAGGACCTACCATGGGGGAGCAGCTGTATCCGTCGTCCCGTGAGGTCCTCCGTGTCCACCCCCGCTGAGTCCAGCACCCCCGTCGAGCCGAGCAGCTCCGACGACCAGCCCACCGGCACCGCACGCGTCAAGCGCGGCATGGCCGAGATGCTCAAGGGCGGCGTGATCATGGACGTCGTCACCCCCGAGCAGGCCAAGATCGCGGAGGACGCCGGCGCGGTCGCCGTGATGGCCCTCGAGCGGGTCCCGGCCGACATCAGGGCCCAGGGCGGCGTCTCGCGGATGAGCGACCCGGACATGATCGACGGCATCGTCTCGGCGGTCTCGATCCCGGTCATGGCCAAGGCGCGGATCGGGCACTTCGTCGAGGCGCAGGTGCTGCAGGCGCTCGGGGTCGACTACGTCGACGAGTCCGAGGTGCTCACCCCGGCCGACTACGCAAACCACATCGACAAGTGGGCCTTCACGGTGCCGTTCGTCTGCGGCGCGACCAACCTGGGCGAGGCGCTGCGGCGCATCACCGAGGGCGCGGCGATGATCCGGTCCAAGGGCGAGGCGGGCACCGGCGACGTCTCCAACGCCACCACCCACATGCGCCAGATCGGCGGCCAGGTCCGCCGGCTCACCTCGCTGTCGGAGGACGAGCTCTACGTCGCGGCGAAGGAGCTCCAGGCGCCGTACGACCTGGTGGTCGAGGTCGCCCGCGCCGGCAAGCTGCCGGTCGTCCTCTTCACCGCCGGCGGCATCGCCACCCCGGCCGACGCGGCGATGATGATGCAGCTGGGCGCCGAGGGCGTCTTCGTCGGCTCCGGCATCTTCAAGTCGGGCAACCCGGCGCAGCGCGCCGAGGCGATCGTCAAGGCCACGACGTTCTACGACGACCCGGACATGCTGGCCAAGGTGTCGCGCGGCCTCGGCGAGGCCATGGTGGGCATCAACGTCGAGGACGTCCCGGCGCCGCACCGCCTCGCCGAGCGCGGCTGGTAGGACCGCGGAGGTCCGCGACCGAGATCGCTCGCGACATCCGGCTGCCCGACACGCCGTGACGACGGCGTGTCACCGGCCCGAAGGTCGCAGACGATCTCGAGAGCCCGCCCGTGGTGACCCGATGACGCAACCGACGATCGGCGTGCTGGCCTTGCAGGGCGACGTGCGCGAGCACCTGGCCGCGCTGGCCCGCGCGGGGGCGACCGGCCGGCCGGTCCGCCGCCCGGCGGAGCTCGAGGGGCTGGCCGGCATCGTCCTGCCGGGCGGCGAGTCCACCACGATGGACAAGCTGGCGCGCGCCTTCGGCGTACGGGACCCGCTGCGCACGGCCCTGTCCGAGGGACTGCCGGCTTACGGCTCCTGCGCCGGGATGATCCTGCTCGCCGACCGGGTGCTCGACGGCCCGCCCGACCAGGAGACCCTCGGCGGCATCGACATGACGGTCCGGCGCAACGCGTTCGGCCGGCAGGTCGCCTCCTTCCAGGGGGACGTGCGGATGGAGGGGCTGGATGGCCGGCCGGTGCACGGGGTCTTCATCCGGGCACCCTGGGTCGAGGAGGTCGGGGTCGACGTGCGGGTGCTCGCGCGGGTGGAGGGCGGACCGGCCGACGGTAGGATCGTCGCCGTTCGCCAGGGCTCGCTGCTGGCCACGTCGTTCCACCCGGAGATCACGGGCGACGGACGGGTGCACGAGCTCTTCGTGTCGATCGTGAGGGACTCCCGATGAGCGGCCACTCCAAGTGGGCCACCACCAAGCACAAGAAGGCGGTCATCGACGCCCGCCGCGGCAAGATGTTCGCCAAGCTGATCAAGAACATCGAGGTGGCCGCGCGCACCGGCGGCGGTGACCCGGCCGGCAACCCGACGCTCTACGACGCCATCCAGAAGGCCAAGAAGTCGTCGGTGCCCAACGACAACATCGACCGCGCGGTCAAGCGCGGGTCCGGTGCCGAGGCCGGCGGCACGGAGTACCAGACGATCACCTACGAGGGCTACGGTCCCAACGGCGTCGCGGTGCTGGTCGAGTGCCTCACCGACAACCGCAACCGGGCCGCCGCCGAGGTCCGCACCGCCATGACCCGCAACGGCGGATCCATGGCCGACCCGGGCTCGGTCTCGTACCTGTTCAACCGCAAGGGCGTCGTCATCGTCCCCAAGTCAGACGGACTGACCGAGGACGACGTGCTCGCTGCCGTGCTCGACGCCGGCGCCGAAGAGGTCAACGACCTCGACGAGGCCTTCGAGGTGGTGTCCGAGGCGACCGACCTGGTCGCCGTGCGCACCGCGCTGCAGGACGCGGGCGTCGACTACGACTCGGCCGAGGCGTCCTTCCTGCCGTCGGTCAGCGTCCCGCTCGACGAGGACGGCGCCAAGAAGGTGTTCCGGCTGATCGAGGCCCTCGAGGACTCCGACGACGTGCAGAACGTCTACGCCAACTTCGACGTCAGCGACGACGTCATGGCCGCCGTCGGCTGACGCCTCCCGGCGCGGTCGGGTCAGGCCGCCCGGCGCAGGTCGAGGACCGCCTGCCGTACGTCGCCGGGCTCGATCCCGAGCCGGTTGACCAGCCGGGTGGCCGCTCCGTCGGCGCGCAGCAGGCCGAGCACCACGTGCTCGAGCCTGATCTCGCGGGAGTCCATCCGCATGGCCTCGCGCAGGGCGAGCTCCAGCGACTTCTTGCCGTCGGCCGAGAACCTCGGTCGCGCCCCACCCGTGCTCGCCCGGGCGTCGGTAAGACAAGCTGCTCTGCCCCGCCGCCACCAGCGGCGAGATGCCTCGGTGACGGGCAGGTCGAGCGCCCCGGGACCGAAGACCTCCTCGGCCCGCCGGCGGACCGCGTCCAGGTCGATGCCCAAGTACTTCAGGGCGTCGGACGGCGGGGGAGCGTCGAGCCCGGCGCGGACCCGTTCGGCCGTCAGGCCCAGCGACGCCAGAGCATGGGCGACCTCCCCGTCGTCGTCCACCACCGCGAGCAGCAGGTGCTCGGTGCCGACCCATCGGTCGCCGCGTGCCGTGGCCAGCTCCTGAGCCGCCACGACGACCGCGCGGGCGTCGGTCGTGAACCTCTCGAACATCGCTCAGTCCTCCCGTCGCGGGGACCGGCCGACCAGTCGCGCCGTCCGCGCGTGCTTCTTGTGCACCGCCTGCTTGCTGACGCCGAGCAGGGCGCCGATGGCGTCCCACGACCAGCCCTGCGCCCGGGCGTTGCCCACTTGCAGCGCCTCGAGCTGGTCGGCCAGCCGCCGAAGGGCGGCCACCGCACGCAGGCCCACGGCCGGGTCCTGGCTGGTCGCCAGCTCGGCCACCTCGGTCTCGGACGTCATGCCTGTCAACGTACGTTGACGCACCGCGAAGTGTCAACCCACGTTGACGCGCGGACCGACCGTTCGTGGCTGGTGCGGTCGGCGCGTCGCTGCCGGGCTGGACGGTGCGGCGCGGGTAGCGTTCGTCCCGAACACATGTTCGGACGGGTGGAGGTGCAGCAGGTGCGGGTGCTCGGCGTGGACCCCGGGCTGACCCGGTGCGGTCTCGGTGTGGTCGAGGGCAGCGCCGGCCGGCCGCTTCAGCTGGTCGCCGTCGACGTCGTGCGCACCCCGCCCGGCGACGACATCGGCGCCCGGCTGCTCGCCATCGAGCGCGCGGTCGAGGCCTGGCTGGCGGAGCACCGGCCGGACGCGGTCGCGGTCGAGCGGGTCTTCAGCCAGCACAACGTGCGCACCGTCATGGGCACCGCCCAGGCCAGCGCGGTGGCGATCACCGCGGCTGCCCGGGCCGGCGTGCCGGTGGCGCTGCACACCCCCAGCGAGATGAAGGCGGCGGTGACCGGCAGCGGCCGCGCCGACAAGGCGCAGGTGGGAGCGATGGTGACGAAGATCCTGCGGCTCGCCGAGCCGCCACGGCCGGCCGACGCGGCCGATGCGCTCGGCCTGGCCATCTGCCACGTCTGGCGCGGCGCCGCCCACTCCCGCCTCGCGGCGGCAGCGCTGGCCGCCGGGGTGCGGGCGTGATCGCGTTCGTGGCCGGCCGGGTCGCCGCACTGGCCCCCGACGGAGCCGTCGTCGAGGTGGGCGGGGTCGGCCTCAGCGTGTCGTGCACGCCCACGACGATCGCCGGGCTGCGGATCGGCGAGAGCGCGCACCTGCCCACGTCCCTGGTGGTGCGCGAGGACTCGCTCACGCTCTACGGCTTCGCCGACGAGGACGAGCGGGTCGTCTTCGAGCTGCTGCAGACCGCGAGCGGGGTCGGCCCCCGCCTCGCCCAGGCGATGCTCGCCGTGCACGACCCCGACGCGCTGCGGCAGGCGGTCGCGACCGAGGACCTCGCCACCCTCACCCAGGTGCCCGGCATCGGGCGCAAGGGCGCCCAGCGCATCGTGCTCGAGCTCAAGGACCGTCTCGGTGCCGTACGCCGTGGCGGGTCGCCCGGGCGGGCGCCGGTGGTCGCGGGGGGCTGGCGCGACCAGCTGCACGGTGCCCTGGTCGGGCTCGGCTGGTCGGCCCGCGAGGCCGAAGAGGGAGTGGGCGTCGCCGCAGCGACGGCCGACGAGGCCGTCGCTGCCGGTGAGCAGCCCGACGTGGCCGCGCTGCTCAAGGTGGCCCTCCGCTCGCTGAGCCGCACGTGAGCGGCGAGCGGCTGGTGGACCCCGGCCTGACCGTCGACCTGCCCGGCGTCGAGGACGAGCGCCAGGTCGAGGCGGCGCTGCGACCGCGCACCCTGGACGAGTTCATCGGGCAGCGCCGGGTGCGCGAGCAGCTCGGCCTGGTGCTCGAGGCGGCCCGCGGCCGCGGCCGGGTGCCCGACCACGTCCTGCTGTCCGGGCCACCTGGCCTCGGGAAGACGACACTGGCGATGATCGTCGCCGCCGAGCTCGAGCAGCCGTTGCGCATCACCAGCGGCCCGGCCATCCAGCACGCCGGAGACCTCGCGGCGATCCTGTCCAGCCTGGCCGAGGGCGAGGTGCTCTTCCTCGACGAGATCCACCGGATGTCGCGGCCGGCCGAGGAGATGCTCTACCTCGCGATGGAGGACTTCCGGGTCGACGTCATCGTGGGCAAGGGCCCGGGCGCCACCGCGATCCCCCTCGAGATACCGCCGTTCACGTTGGTCGGCGCCACCACCCGGGCCGGCCTGCTCCCCGGCCCGCTGCGCGACCGCTTCGGGTTCACCGCCCACATGGACTTCTACGAGGCGGTCGACCTCGAGCGGGTCCTGGCGCGTTCGTCCGGGCTGCTCGGCGTGCACCTGACCGCCGACGGCGGGTCCGAGGTGGCCGGTCGGTCCCGCGGCACGCCGCGGATCGCCAACCGGCTGCTGCGCCGGGTCCGCGACTTCGCCCAGGTGCGCGCCGACGGCGTCGTCACCCTCGACGTCGCGCGCGAGGCGCTGCTGGTCTACGAGGTCGACGAGCGGGGTCTGGACCGGCTGGACCGGGCCGTGCTGCAGGCCCTCGTCGGGCACTTCGGCGGTGGGCCGGTGGGCGTGTCGACCCTGGCCGTGGCGGTGGGCGAGGAGCGCGAGACCGTCGAGGAGGTGGCCGAGCCGTTCCTCGTGCGGGCCGGCCTGCTGGCCCGCACCCCGCGGGGGCGGGTGGCCACCCCGGCTGCGTGGGCGCACCTCGGCGTCGCCCCGCCCCGGAACCTCGCCGAGCTGCCCGGCCTGTTCGGACCGGACCTCGGCGAGCCGGCCCCGGAGGACGGCTCAGGGGTGTAGCCGGGGCAGCTGGCCGCCGATGCCCGCACCGACGGGCCGGCGTGGCCGACGTCCAGGTTCGTGCCAGCCGGGGCCTGTAGACTCCCGCCCCGTCTCGCCGGGCTCCCGGCACCTCACCCTCCGGAAGGACGTCTCAGACCTGTGGACGCCGTCAGTGGCCTGCTCCCGTTCGTCCTCATCCTGGTGGCGTTCTACTTCCTCATCGTCCGGCCGGCCCGCAACCGGCAGAAGGCCGCGCTCGAGCTGCAGCAGCGCCTGGCGCCGGGCGTCGAAGTGATGACGACGTCGGGAATCTACGGCACCGTCGTCGGCGTCGACGACACCTCCATCCAGCTGGAGGTCGCACCCGGGACCACGGTGCGCGTCGCGAAGCCCGCCGTCGGCCAGGTGCTGACGCGCGACACGGTCGACGACGACACGGCCGATGCCGACCACGACTCCGTCTCCGCCGACGACAGCATGACGGGGGACTCCAGGACGAGCCAGGACGTCGACCCGACGGACCCCCGAGACGACCACAGCACCCGCTAGCGCACCTTCCCGGCGCGCTCGCGCCGGCCGACCCGAGAAGAGCTCTTCGTGGCACCACCCGCCCAGTCACGCCCTGGCCGCACGCTCGCGGTCCTGGCTGTGCTCATCGGCCTCCTCTACGGCTTCGTCTGGCTGGCCGCGCCCTCGGCGCTCGGTGAGGACAAGCTCTCGGCCGGGCAGCGCTACCAGGCGCGGCTCGGTCTCGACCTCGAGGGCGGCACCAGCGTGATCCTCACCCCTCGCCGCGCCGAGGGCGCCGGACCGGTCCCGCGGGACTCGCTCAACCAGGCGGTGTCGATCATCCGCAACAGGGTCGACAGCTTCGGCGTCGCGGAGTCCGAGGTCACCACTGCGGGCGACAACATCGTCATCTCGATCCCCGGCAAGCAGGACAAGTCGATCCTCGACACGGTCCAGCAGACCGCCGAGCTGCGGTTCCGACAGGTGCTGCTGAGCGGCCCGGGCGTCGCGACGCCGGCCTCCACCGCGTCGCCCAGCGCGGCCACCTCGACGCCGTCGGCCAGCCCCTCAGCGACCAGCTCGACGAGCCCGTCCCCCTCACCGACCGCCTCGACCGACAACCGTGCGGTTCCGCGGGCGCTGCAGGCAGCCAGCAGTCCCTCGCCCTCGGCAACCGGGACTCCGTCCCCGACGCCGACCGCGTCCGCGCCGACGGGCACGGGGCAGGCAGCGATCACCCCCGAGCTGCAGCAGGAGTTCGCCGCGCTGGACTGCAGCGACCCCGAGGCGGTCCGCCAGACGCTGCGCGCGCCGGGCAAGGACAACCCCAAGAAGCCGCTCGTCACCTGCGACGAGGACGGCGCCGAGAAGTACATCCTCGGCCCGGCCGAGGTGCTCGGCACCGATGTCGACACCGCCACGGCCGACCTCGCCATGAACAACCAGGGCGTGGCCACCGGCGGCTGGGTCGTCAACCTCAAGTTCAACGGCGAGGGCAAGAAGAAGTTCGGCGACGTCACCCGGCGCCTCTTCTCCGAGCAGGGCGACCTCAACCGGTTCGCCATCGTCCTCGACGGGCTCTCCGTCTCGGCCCCGACGACCAACGCCGTCATCACCAACGGCGAGGCGACGATCAGCGGCAACTTCAGCCAGGACGAGGCGCGCGACCTGGCCAACGTCCTCAAGTTCGGTGCCCTGCCGCTGACGTTCGACCCCGGTGAGGTGCAGGAGGTGTCCGCGACCCTCGGCGGCGAGCAGCTGCGGGCCGGCCTGATCGCCGGGGCGATCGGCCTCGCGCTGGTCGTTCTCTACTCGCTGCTGTACTACCGGGGCCTCGGCCTCGTCACCACGGCATCGTTGGTGGTCGCGGGCATCATCACCTACGGCATGGTGACGCTGCTCGGCTGGCAGCTGGGCTTCCGGCTCAGCCTGGCCGGCGTCGCCGGCCTCATCGTCGCCATCGGCATCACCGCGGACTCGTTCGTCGTCTACTTCGAACGGATCCGCGACGAGGTCCGCGACGGGCGCACCCTGCGGGTCGCCGTCGAGACCGGCTGGGCGCGCGCCCGGCGGACCATCCTGGCTGCCGACTTCGTGTCGTTCTTCGCCGCCGCGGTGCTCTACCTGCTCTCCGTGGGCGGGGTCCGCGGGTTCGCGTTCACCCTCGGCCTGACCACCCTGATCGACATCGTGGTGGTGTTCCTGTTCACCAAGCCGCTCGTCACGCTGCTGGCGCGGACCAAGTTCTTCGGCCAGGGTCACCCGCTCAGCGGGCTCTCGCCGGAGCGGCTCGGCGCACCCAAGCGGACCCTGACCACCCGGCCCCCGTCGCGGCGCCCTGCCGTCGCCACCAGCACCACCAAGGAGGCGACGTCATGAGCCGTGTGGGCAGTCTCGGTGCGCGGCTGTACCGCGGCGAGGTCTCCTACGACTTCATCGGGCACCGCAAGCTCTGGTACACCGTCTCGCTCGTCCTGATCGTCATCTCTGTCGTGTCGCTGCTGGTCCGAGGCCTCACGCTGGGCATCGAGTTCCGGGGCGGCGCGGAGTTCCGGGTCGCCGCGCCGTCGGCGAACGAGGAGTCGGTGCGGGACACCGTCGGCGACGTCGTGGGCGGCGAGATCGTCGTGCAGCGCGTCGGCAACAACACGGTCCGGGCCCAGACCGAGACGCTCACCAGCGCAGAGCTCGAGGAGGTGCAGACCGCCCTCGCCGAGCGGTTCGACGTCGCGCGCGACGACGTGAGCACGCAGTTCATCGGGCCCAGCTGGGGCAGGGACATCTCCACCAAGGCCCTGCGGGCGCTCGTGTTCTTCCTGATCGGCATCGTCATCTTCCTCTCGCTGTACTTCGAGTGGAAGATGGCCGTCGCCGCGATGATCGCGCTGCTGCACGACCTCCTGATCACGGCAGGTCTCTACTCGCTGGTCGGCTTCGAGGTCACACCGGCGACAGTCATCGGCTTCCTGACCATCCTCGGATACTCGCTCTACGACACCGTCGTCGTCTTCGACAAGGTCCGCGAGAACACCGCCGGCCTGGCCGGCGGCAGCCGGATGACCTACAGCGGCGCGGTGAACCTGGCCGTCAACCAGACCCTGGTGCGGTCCATCAACACCTCGATCATCGCGCTCCTCCCGATCGCGGCGATCCTCTTCGCCGGCGTGGTGCTGCTCGGCGCCGGCCCGCTCAAGGACCTCTCGCTGGCCCTCTTCATCGGTGTCGCTGTCGGTGCCTACTCCTCGGTGTTCGTCGCCCCCGCCCTGCTCGCGGGGTTCAAGGAACGCGAGCCGGCGATGCAGGCGCTCGCCAAGCGGGTCGCCGCGCGCCAGGGCAAGGCCGCGACGACCGGCGGCCCGCCCAGCGCGTCGCGCGGGGCTGCCGCGGCCACGTCCGACGCGGACGTCGACGACGAGGTAGCCGATGAGGATGCGGAGCCGGTGGGCGCGACCAGCGCGGCCACGGCGGCCCGGCCGCGCCCGAGCGACCGGCGCCCGGCGTCGCGTCCACGTCCGCAGCAGCGCAAGAGCGGCGGCCGCAACAGGTCCGGCAAGAAGAAGCGGTGACGGCCGACGCCGAGCAGGTAGAGCGGGCAGCGCGCCTGCTCGCGAGGGTCCGCGACGTCGCGGACTTCCCCAAGCCGGGCATCGTCTTCAAGGACATCACGCCGCTGCTGGCCGATCACACCTCGTTCACCGAGGCGGTGGACGGGCTCGCCGACCCGTTCCGCGGGGCGGCGGTCGACACGGTGGCCGGGATCGAGGCCCGCGGGTTCGTGCTCGGGGCCCCGGTCGCCCTGGAGCTCGGCGCGGGCTTCGTGCCGGTGCGGAAGAAGGGGAAGCTGCCCGGCCAGACCGTCTCGGCGACGTACGACCTCGAGTACGGTTCCGCCGTCCTGGAGGTGACCTCCGACGCGTTCCTGGCCGGGGCGCGCGTCCTCGTCGTCGACGACGTCCTGGCGACCGGCGGCACGGCCGCGGCCACCGTCGAGCTGGTCCGCCGCTGCGGCGGCGAGGTCGTCGGGGTGGCGGTGCTCATGGAGCTCGGCTTCCTGGCCGGCCGCGACGCGCTGGCCGAGGCGGGCATCGCCGACCCGCACGTGCTGCTCCGCGTCTGACCTCCGACGTCCTGCGGGCGGCGACCCCGCGGGCCTAGACTCGTGGAAGCACCTTCGACCAGCAGGAGCGGCTCGTGGCCGACGCCCCCACGCCGAGTCCGGTCGACCTGGAGACGGGTACGCCGGACGACGTGTCGGGCGCGCCTGCGCCGGGGCTGACGGCGACCGCACCTCCGTCGCGGCGGGTGCGTGCCCGGCTGGCCCGGCTGGGTGCCCAGCGGCCGATCGGCAACCCGGTGCTCGAGCCGCTGTTCCGGGTCGTCCGCCAGACCCACCCCAAGGCCGACCTGCGGACTATCGAGCGGGCCTACGAGGTGGCTGAGCTGCACCACCGCGGGCAGCTGCGCAAGAGCGGTGACCCCTTCATCACCCACCCGCTGGCCGTCACCACGATCCTGGCCGAGCTCGGGATGACCCCGCCCACGCTGTGCGCCGCCTTGCTGCACGACACGGTCGAGGACACCGACTACAAGCTCAGCGAGCTGCGCGCCGAGTTCGGCGACGAGATCGCCGACCTCGTCGACGGCGTGACCAAGCTGGACAAGGTCAAGTACGGCGAGTCGGCGCAGGCCGAGACCGTGCGCAAGATGGTCGTCGCGATGGCCCGGGACATCCGGGTGCTCGTCATCAAGCTCGCCGACCGGCTGCACAACATGCGCACCATCCGCTACCTGCGCCAGGAGAAGCAGGAGCAGAAGGCCCGCGAGTGCCTCGAGATCTTCGCCCCACTGGCCCACCGCCTGGGCATGAACACCATCAAGTGGGAGCTCGAGGACCTGTCGTTCGCGACGCTCTATCCGAAGGTCTACGACGAGATCGTCCGCCTGGTCACCGACCGGGCGCCGAGCCGCAGCGACTACCTCGGCAGCGTCATCGACCACGTGACGGCCGACCTCAAGGGCGCCAAGATCCGGGCCCAGGTCACCGGACGGCCCAAGCACTACTACTCGATCTACCAGAAGATGATCGTGCGCGGCCGCGACTTCGCCGACATCTACGACCTGGTGGGCATCCGGGTCCTCGTCGACTCGGTCCGCGACTGCTACGCCGCCCTCGGCACGATCCACGCGCGGTGGAACCCGGTCCCCGGCCGGTTCAAGGACTACATCGCGATGCCCAAGTTCAACATGTACCAGTCGCTGCACACGACGGTGATCGGTCCCGAGGGCAAGCCGGTCGAGCTGCAGATCCGTACTTTCGCGATGCACCGGCGCGCGGAGTACGGCGTGGCGGCGCACTGGAAGTACAAGGAGGACCCGGGGGCGACCGCGGCCGAGCCCCCGCGCGGCGTGCGCGCCGCCGACGGGGTCTCCGCCGACACCGCTGCCAACGACATGGCATGGCTGCGCCAGCTCCTGGACTGGCAGAAGGAGACCGAGGACCCGGGGGAGTTCCTCGAGAGCCTGCGCTTCGACCTCAAGTCGGCCGAGGTCTTCGTCTTCACGCCCAAGGGTGACGTGATCGCGCTGCCCGCAGGCGCGACGCCGGTCGACTTCGCCTACGCCGTGCACACCGAGGTCGGGCACCGCACGATCGGCGCCCGGGTCAACGGCCGGCTGGTGCCGCTGGAGAGCACGCTCGACAACGGCGACCTGGTCGAGGTGTTCACGTCCAAGGCGCAGGGTGCCGGTCCCAGCCGCGACTGGCTGACCTTCGTCAAGAGCCCGCGGGCGCGCAACAAGATCCGGTCGTGGTTCTCCAAGGAGCGGCGCGAGGAGGCCATCGAGCACGGCCGCGACGCGATCGCCAAGGCGATGCGCAAGCAGAACCTCCCGGTGCAGCGGCTGCTCACGTCCGAGACGCTGACGACGCTGGCCCACGACCTCCGCTACCCGGACATCTCCGCCCTCTACGCCGCGGTCGGCGACAACCACGTGTCGGCCCAGTCGATCGTCGGCAAGCTCGTCGAGTCGCTGGGTGGCGAGGACGGCGCGACCGAGGACCTGGCCGAGGTCACCACGCCCGGCGTCACGACCCGCCGGCCGCGGACCTCCAAGGACCCCGGAGTGGTCGTGAAGGGCGCGTCCGACGTCTGGGTCAAGCTGGCCCGCTGCTGCACGCCGGTCCCGGGTGACGGCATCGTCGGGTTCGTGACCCGGGGGAGCGGCGTGTCCGTCCACCGTCAGGACTGCGTCAACGCGGTCGCGCTGGCCAACCAGGCCGACCGGATGGTCGAGGTGGAGTGGGCGCCGTCCGCGTCGTCGGTCTTCCTGGTCGCCATCCAGGTCGAGGCGCTGGACCGGTCCCGGCTGCTCTCCGACGTCACCCGGGTGTTGTCCGACCAGCACGTCAACATCCTGTGCGCCTCGGTGACCACCACCCGGGACCGGGTGGCGATCTCCCGCTTCACCTTCGAGATGGGCGACCCCAAGCACCTCGGCCACGTGCTGCGGGCGGTGCGCGGGGTCGACGGCGTCTTCGACGTCTACCGGGTCACCAGCGGGAAGGCCTGAGCGAATCGCACTCCGAGCCCTGCGGGCTGACCGCCTGGCTCCGAGAGCGTCCCCCGCCACCACAGTGGCCCTGTCAACGGCACGCACACCGGAGACACCAAGCGCGGCGTTCAGGCACTGTCGAGGCACCGCCGTCGCACTGTGGTGTCGTGGGACGATCTTGGTGGAGTGCTGTGGCATCACCAGCACGGCCGCGCGGAGATGCCGCTCCCACCGGACCGATCGGCCACAACCGGTCGCGCGGGCAGTCCGCCACAGAAGACGTCCTCGGTACGGTTGCTCGAGTGACCCGGGACCCGATCGATCACGCTGTGACAGAGGCCGAGCGGAGGCGGAGTGTCTCCGATCGGGACCTCTCGGCGTCCGTTGAGCACTTCCGTGCGGTGGTGCGGAGCGTGTGCCAGGAGTGGGGCTTGACGGTCGAGCGTTGGCTCCAGGGCGGAGCGGGTACGCCCCCCTTGGCGGTGAGGCGCGCTGATGGCTCGGCGGCCGTCCTCAAGATCGCGGAAACGGGGGCCCTAGACGTATCCGTGCGCGTCTTGCGAGCTGGAGGGGGTCACGGCTACGCGAGGATCCTGGCGTGGGAAGCCGACCGTGGCGCCCTGCTCCTTGAGCGACTTGGCCACGATCTCGGGAACGAGTCGTCCACGCTGGGCGGCCAGGGCCAGGTACTCGTGCCCTTGCTGCGGGAGGCCTGGCGAGTGCCACTGACCTGTGGTCATCCGTTCCAGAGCAAAGCATCGGATCTGTTGGCCATCCTGGCCGATCTGGGTCCGCGCTACGGGAGCCAGCATGAGGACGTGCTCATCGTCGCGACCGAGTACGCCAAGGAGTTGGCGGCGTCTGAGATGGCGGAGGTGGTGTGTCACGGTGACCCGCACGCCGGAAATGTGCTCCGCCGCGGAGAAGGCTGGGCACTGATCGACCCGGACGGATTCGTCGGCGAGCGCGCCTATGACCTCGGGGTGGTCATGCGGGACGCGTGCCGGGAGATCGCGGATGCCGAGGCGTTCCAGCCCGGCGCGGCACGCCCCATGCTGCGTGAGGAATGTCGCCGCTTGGCCGAGCCCGCGAACGTCGATCCCGAGCGCGTGTGGCGATGGGGTTTCGTCGAGCGCGTCACGACCGGCCTTTACCTCCGTTGGTTCGGCCACGCTCGCGAGTCAGCGACCTTCATGGACACGGCCACCCTCCTCGCGAACTAGGACAGCGGGGCACACGGCGGATCAGCGTCTGCCGGTGACCGAGCGGCCCGCCTACTGCATAACGATGCAAGCGTCCGATGTCTGGGCTTGACGTGTACCTGCCGTTCAGGTGCGCCCGCGCGTTTCCGCGGAAACCTGCCCCACACCGAGTTGGCGCTGCAGGCCTCCGCCGCCCGAACGGCCTGTCGCCGTTTCTCCGCGTCGCTTGGGGCAGTGCCTGACTCGAGATGCAGCACTGGCGGCTGAACTCACCTGCCGACGACGGTGATCTCGAAGCTGTAGGCGTCGGCCCGATAGCGGTGCCGACCGAGCTCGACCGGCCGGCCGGTGTCGTCGTAGGACACCCGCTCCATGGTGATCAGCGGGTCACCCTTGCGGCTGCCCAGCAGCCGGGCCTGGCCGGCATCGGCGACGGCAGCTCCGATCCGCTGGTTGGCGATCCGCAGGTGGACGCCGTACCGGCGGAGCAGCGCGTAGAGCCCGTGCTCGATCAGGAGTTCGGCCGTGAGCTCGCCGACGTCGGTCGGCAGCCAGTTGCGCAGGATCGCCAGGGGCTCGCCGTCCGCCGACCGCAGCCGCTCGACCGCCAGCACCGGGTCACCCGCGTGCAGGCCCAGCGCAGCGGCCACGGCCTCGTCGGCCGGCACCTCGCGGCAGGAGAGCACCGCGGTCGTGGGACGCCTACCCGTGCTCGCCAGGTCGTCGAAGAGCGAGGACAGCTCGACCGGGCGCTTCACCTGGCTCTGCACGACCTGGGTGCCGACCCCGCGTTTGCGCACCAAGAGCCCCTGCCCGACCAGCTGCTCGATGGCCTTGCGCAGGGTGGGCCGGGACAGGCCGAACCGGTCGGCGAGCTCGATCTCGTTGTCCAGCCGCTGCCCCGGCCGCAGGTCGCCCCGGTCGATCGCCGCCTCGAGCTGCTGCGCCGCCTGGAACCACAGCGGCACCGGGCTGGACCGGTCGAGGTCGAGGGCGAGCGGTGCGCCGCCGCGGTCCCGGGGGAGGGTCGGCGTGGCCATGCCGCGGAGCATCTCGCAGAGCGGGCACTATGTAAAGACATCATGTCTAATCATTGACAGCGGGTCGCCGGCGCGGAACGATCCATCCGCAGCCGTCGCCGCCCCACGTCCCCGAGAGGTCACCGCATGCGCATCGGACTCGCCGGCGTCGGCCGGATCGGTGCCTTCCACGCCGGCACGCTGCGGGCCATCCCCGAGGTCGACTCCCTGGTGGTGGCCGACGCCGTGCCCGGGCGGGCCGAGGCCGCCGCGGCGTCGCTCGGCGTCGAGAGCGTCGCCAGCCCGGACGGCCTCTTCACGGCCGGCATCGACGGGCTGGTCGTTGCGGCGGCGACCGACGCCCACGCGCCGCTGATCCTCGCCGGGGTCGACGCGGGGGTCCCCACCTTCTGCGAGAAGCCGGTCGCAGCCGACGTCGACGGCACGCTCGCGGTCCTCGACAAGCTGACCGGCTCGGACGTCCAGGTCCAGATCGGCTTCCAGCGCCGGTTCGACGCGGGCTACGTCGCCGCCCGGCAGGCCGTGGCAGCGGGCGAGCTCGGCTGGGTCCACACCATGCGATCGGGCACGCTCGACCCGGCCCCTCCGCCCGCGGACTATGTCGAGCACTCCGGCGGCATCTTCCGCGACTGCGGCGTGCACGACTTCGACTCGGTGCGCTGGGTGAGCGGCCAGGAGGTCCAGGAGGTCTACGCCGTGGGCGGCAACCGGGGTGCCGCGTTCTTCGCCGACCATGGCGACGTGGACACGGCGGCGGTCGTCCTGACCCTCGACGACGGCGCGTTCGCCCTGGTGTCCGCGACCCGCTACAACGCGCGCGGCTACGACGTCCGGCTCGAGGTGCTGGGCTCGGAGGACAGCCTGTCGGTGGGGCTCGACGACCGGCTGCCGCTGCGGTCCGTCGAGCCCGGAGTCACCTTCCCCGGCGGGGCGCCGTACCCCGCGTTCATGGAGCGCTTCCACGATGCGTACGTCGCCGAGCTGACCGCCTTCACCCGCATCGTGGCGGGCGCCGAGCAGGCGAGCTGCACCGTCGCCGACGCGCTGGAGGCCTTCTACGTCGCCGAGGCGTGCGAGCTGTCGCGCGCCAAGCACCGGCCGGTGCCTCTCGACGAGGTCCGCCGGTGACCTCGCTGCTCGACCGGGTCGCCGGCGCCCCCATCTCGTGGGGGGTCTGCGAGGTGCCCGGCTGGGGCCACCAGCTCGACGCGGGCCGGGTGCTCTCCGAGATGCGTGAGGTGGGGCTGCGGGCCACCGAGTTCGGACCGGACGGCTTCCTGCCCGACGACCCGGCGGCCAAGGCGGCGACCCTGGCCGAGCACGGTCTGGCCGCAGTGGGCGGCTTCGTCCCGGTCGTCCTGCACGAGGTCGGGCACGACCCCCTGCCCGCGGTCGACCGGGCGCTGGACGGCTTCCTGGCCGCCGGCGCTGGTGTCCTCGTGCTGGCCGCGGCGAGCGGCACCGACGGCTACGACGCGAGGCCCGAGCTGGACGCCGCCGACTGGGAGCGGCTGCTGGGCAACCTGGACCGGCTGGCCGACCACGCCGCCGGCCGCGGGGTCCGGGCCTGCCTGCACCCGCACGTCGGCACCATGGTGGAGACCGGGGACGACGTCAGCCGCGTGCTCGACGGATCGTTGGTCCCGCTGTGCCTCGACACCGGCCACCTGCTGATCGGCGGCAGCGACCCGGCGGCCCTCGCGGCCCAGGCGACCGACCGCATCGTGCACGCGCACCTCAAGGACGTCGACCGGGCCTGGGCGGAGCGCGTCCAGTCCGGCAGGACGACGTACACCGAAGCGGTGGCCGCGGGCATGTACCGGCCGCTGGGCAAGGGCGACGTCGACATCGCCGCGATCGTCACCACCCTGGAGCGGTCCGGCTACGACGGGTGGTACGTCATGGAGCAGGACACTGTCCTGGGCTCCGAGGCGGACGGCGACCGTGCCGCCGGGGACGTCCGCGCCAGCGTGGACCACCTGCGCGGGCTGGCGCTCTAGTGTTGTCCGGGCAACGTCTGGGCTGCGGCCGACCGCAGCCACCCTGCGAGGAAGAGGTCACCCCGTGAGGACCATCGAGCACTGGATCGACGGCGCGGCGAGTGCGGGGACGTCGAGCCGGATGTCGCCGGTGTACAACCCTGCGACGGGCGAGCAGCAGGCCCAGGTCGTGCTGGCGAGCCGGGCCGACGTGGGCAGCGCTGTCGCGTCGGCGAAGAAGGCCTTCGACGAGTGGGGGCAGTCGTCCCTCTCCCAGCGCACCAAGGTGCTGTTCGCCTTCCGTGAGCTGGTCACTCGCCGGGCTCGCGACCTGGCCGAGGTCATCTCGGACGAGCACGGCAAGGTCGTGTCCGACGCCCTGGGTGAGGTGCAGCGCGGTCTCGAGGTCGTCGAGTTCGCCTGCGGCATCCCGCACCTGGTCAAGGGCGACTACTCCGACCAGGTCTCGACCGGCGTCGACGTCTTCAGCTTCCGTGAGCCGCTCGGCGTGGTCGCCGGCATCACGCCGTTCAACTTCCCCGTGATGGTCCCGATGTGGATGCACCCGGTGGCCATCGCGTGCGGCAACACCTTCGTGCTCAAGCCCAGCGAGCGCGACCCCTCCGTCTCGCTGCTGGTCGCCGAGCTGTGGGCCGAAGCCGGGCTGCCCGGGGGCGTCTTCAACGTCGTCCACGGCGACAAGGAGGCCGTCGACTCGATCCTCGAGCACCCGGACGTCGCCGCCGTGTCGTTCGTCGGCTCCACACCCATCGCGAAGTACATCCACGACCACGGCACTGCTCATGGAAAGCGCGTGCAGGCCCTCGGCGGCGCCAAGAACCACGCCATCGTGCTGCCGGACGCCGACGTCGACTTCGCCTCGGAGCACCTCGTGGCGGCGGCCTTCGGCTCGGCCGGCGAGCGCTGTATGGCCATCTCCGCGGCGGTCACGGTCGGCGACGCCGGCGACAGCATCGTGGACGCGGTGGTCGCCAAGGCGGGCAAGGTGCGCGTCGGGCCGGGCCGCGACGAGGACAGCGAGATGGGCCCGGTCGTCACCGCGGCCGCGCGGGACCGCATCACCGGCCTCATCGGCACCGGCGAGGCGCAGGGCGCCCGGCTCGCGGTCGACGGCCGCGGCTATATGGTGCCGGGTCACGAGAACGGCTTCTGGGTCGGCCCGACGGTGATCGACGAGGTCACCACCGAGATGGACGTCTACCGCGAAGAGATCTTCGGCCCGGTGCTGTCGGTCGTGCGCGCGACGACGGTCGACGAGGCCATCGACGTCATCAACGCCAACCCCTACGGCAACGGCACCGCCATCTTCACCTCCAGCGGCGAGGCGGCCCGGCGGTTCCAGCGCGGGGTCAAGGTCGGGATGATCGGCATCAACGTCCCCATCCCGGTGCCGATGGCCTACTACTCGTTCGGTGGCTGGAAGGACTCGCTGTTCGGCCAGTCCCGCATCCACGGCGCCGACGGAGTGGCGTTCTACACCCGGTCCAAGGTCGTGACCTCGCGGTGGCCGCAGGTCGAGCACCCCGCCGGGTCCAGCTTCCACTTCCCGACGTCCAGCTAGCGACCAGGAGCACCCGATGCTGCCGATGGTGAGGGAGCGGTGACCTCGACGAGACTCGAGGTCCTCACCGTCGGCCGGGTCGGGGTCGATCTCTACCCGGAGCAGACCGGGCCGCTGGCGGAGGTGCGCACGTTCGCCAAGTCCCTGGGCGGCACGGCCACCAACGTGGCGGTGGGTGCGGCGCGGCTGGGGCGCCGGTCGGCGGTCCTCACCAAGGTCGGTGCTGACGGCTTCGGGACGTACGTCCGACAGGCGCTCACCGGGTTCGGCGTCGACGCGAGCCACGTCGGCACCGAACCCACCCTGCACACACCGGTGGTGTTCTGCGAGCTCGACCCGCCGGAGGACCCACCGCTGCTGTTCTACCGCGACCCGGTCGCGCCGGACCTCGTGCTCCGCGAGGACGACGTGCCGTGGGACGTGGTCCGCGACGTGCCGCTGCTGTGGGTGACCGGCACCGGGGTGTCCGTCGAGCCGGCGCGCACCACCCAGCTCGAGATGCTGCGCCGCCGCGGCCGACCGTCGGAGGGGAGCGGTCGGCACACGGTGCTCGACCTGGACTGGCGGCCGATGTTCTGGCCCTCACCGCAGCACGCCCACGACGAGTACCAGGCGATGCTGGAGCACGTCGACGTCGTCGTCGGCAACAGGGCAGAGGCCGAGGTCGCGGTCGGGACGACCGACCCCGTCGAGGCGGCGCACCGGCTGATCGGCGCCGGGGTGCGGCTGGCGCTGGTGAAGCAGGGGGCCGACGGCGTGCTGGTCGCCACCCGGGAGGGGATGACCACGGTGCAGCCGCACCTGGTCGAGGTGGTGTGCGGCCTCGGCGCCGGCGACGCCTTCGGCGCTGCGCTGGTGCACGGGCTGCTCGCCGGGTGGGACCCGGTCGAGATCGCGGTGCACGCCAACGCCGCCGGAGCGATCGTGGCCTCCCGACTGGCCTGCGCCGACGCCATGCCGACCCTCGCCGAGCTGGAGGACCTCGTGGACAGCCAGCGGAGCCGGTCGTGACCGACGTCTCGCAGGCCGTCACGGACCATCAGTGGGCCGCGCTGCTGGAGACCCGGGCGACCGACCCGGCAGCGGTCGCCAAGGCCTACGCCGGGCGCCGCCGACCCGGCAGGCTGCTATCCGACGCCGGCACCCTCTTCCTGGTCGCGGCCGACCACACCGCGCGCGGGGCGCTGGGCACCGGGGGCGACCCGCTCGCGATGGCCGACCGGCGCTCCCTGCTCGCCCGGCTGCTCACCGCTCTCGCCGACCCGTCGGTCGACGGGGTGCTCGGCTCCCCGGACGTGGTGGAGGAGCTGCTGCTCCTTGGCGCGCTCGAGGACAAGGTCGTCATCGGCTCGATGAACCGAGGCGGTCTCGACGGCGCGACCTGGACGATGGACGACCGGTTCACCGGATACGACGCGGACGCGGTCGAGCGCTTCGGGCTCGAGGGCGGCAAGATGCTGCTCCGCATCGACGACGCGGACCCCGGCACAGCACCGACGATCGAGGCGTGCGCGCGGGCCGTGAGCGACCTGGCCTCGCGCGGCCTGATGGCGATGGTGGAGCCGCTGCCCTACGAGCGCGACACAGCCGGGGCCCTGCAGCTCCGTCGGGACTCGGGCTCCCTGGTCCGGGCCATCACCGTGGCGTCCGCGCTCGGCGTCACCAGCAGCAGCACCTGGCTCAAGCTGCCCTCGTGCGACGACCCGGAGCTGGTCTTCGCCGCGACCACGCTGCCCTGCGTCGTCCTGGGCGGCGTGCCCGGGCCGGACCCGGCAGCCGACTTGCGGTCCTGGGGCCGGGCGCTGCGGCAGCCGGCCGTGCGGGGGCTGGTGGTCGGCCGGGCGCTGCTCTACCCGCCGGACGGCGACGTCAGCGGGGCGGTCGCGGCGGCCGGCCGGGTGCTCCGAGCGGCCCACAGGGAGCTGCCGTGAGGCTGGTCCACCCGCGGGGGGCTCTCACCGGCCCGGAGGACGGCGACCTCGTCGGGCTGACGCCGCAGGTGGCCGGCTGGACCTACGCCGGCCTACGGGTCGTCAGGCTGCTGCCCGGCGTGGAGCGCACCGTCCTGACCGGCGCGGCGGAGGTCTTCGTGCTGCCCCTCTCGGGCAGCCTGCGGGTCACGGCCGCCGCAGAGGTGGCCCCGGGCGAGCGCGAGGCGACGTACGACCTGGTCGGTCGCGACTCGGTGTTCGCCCGCGTGACGGACTTCGCCTACGCCGGACGGGACAGCGTGCTGACGCTGCTCAGCGTGGCCGGCGCCGAGGTCGCCCTGCCGTCGGCGATGTGCGAGCGGCGGCGGCCACCGGCCTACGGGCCGGCCGAGGACGTGCCGGTCGAGGTGCGCGGGGCGGGGGGAGCGACCCGGCAGGTGACCGGCTTCGGCGTCCCCGGGGTCTGGGACCACGCGGAGCGGCTGGTGGCCTGCGAGCTGCTGACGCCGCCGGGCAACTGGTCGAGCTACCCGCCGCACAAGCACGACCCGACCGCGCCGTGCGAGGTCGTCAACGAGGAGATCTACTACTACCGGATCGCCGGGCCGGACCAGGTGACGCCGTCGGGGCAGGGCTTCGGGCTGCACCGCACCTACACCGACGCCGAGCACGACAAGGCGGGGCTCGAGCCGATCGACCTCGACGTCGAGGTGCGCGACGGCGACCTGGTGCTGGTGCCGCACGGCTACCACGGCCCGTGCGTGGCCGCACCGGGCTACCCGATGTACTACCTCAACGTGCTGGCCGGTCCGGGGGCCGACCGGTCCATGGCGTTCTGCGACGACCCCGACCACGGGTGGGTGCGCGGCACGTGGGACGGCGAACAGCTGGACCCACGGGTGCCGATGACGTCCGCCGACGGACCGGTGCCCCACGAAGCCGTGAGGAGAGCCCTGTGACGACCTCGACCGTCCGCCTGACGACTGCCCAGGCGCTGGTGCGCTGGATGACCGCCCAGCGCAGCGAGCTGCTCGACGGCACCGTGGTCCCGCTCTTCGCCGGGGTGTTCGGCATCTTCGGCCACGGCAACGTGCTGGGTCTCGGCACGGCCCTGAACGAGGTGCAGGACGTGCTGCCCACCTGGCGCGGCCAGACGGAGCAGGGGATGGCGCTGGCCGCGGTGGGCTACGCCCGCGCGACCGACCGCCGACAGGTGATGGCTGCCACGTCGTCGGTCGGGCCGGGCGCGCTGAACATGGTGACGGCCGCCGGTCTGGCGCATGCCAACCGGCTGCCCCTGCTGCTCCTGCCCGGCGACACCTTCACCGGCCGGGCGCCGGACCCGGTGCTGCAGCAGGTCGAGCACTTCGGCGACCCGACGGCGTCGGTCAACGACGCCTTCCGTGCGGTGTCGCGCTACTTCGACCGCGTCGTGCGGCCCGAGCAGCTGCTGTCGTCGCTGCCGCAGGTGGCGCGGGTGCTCACCGACCCGGCGGACACCGGACCCGTGGTGCTCGCCCTCCCGCAGGACGTCCAGGTGGAGGAGCACGACTTCCCGGTGGCGATGTTCGCCGGGCGGGTGCACCGCGTGCCCCGGCCGCGCCCGGACGCGCAGTCGGTCGCCGAGGCGGCCACCCTGCTCCGCTCCGCGGAGCGGCCACTGCTCGTGGTGGGCGGGGGAGTGCGCTACTCGGGTGCCGGGCACGCCGTCGTCGGACTGGCCCACGCCCATGGCATCCCTGTCGTCGAGACCCCTGCCGGACGTACGGCCATCGCCCACGACCACCCGCTGCATGCCGGACCATTGGGCATCATCGGGTCGGCGTCGGCCAACATCCTCGCGGCGGAGGCCGACGTCGTCGTGGCGGTCGGCACCCGCCTGCAGGACTTCACCACCGCGTCGTGGACGGTGTTCTCGCCGTCGGTGCGGGTCGTGACCGTCAACGCCGCACGCTTCGACGCGGTCAAGCACGGTGCGCACGCGGTGGTCGGCGACGCGCTCGCGGTCGTCGAGGAGCTGGCGCCGGCGCTGGCCGGGTGGTCGGCCGATGCGGCTTGGAGCGCCCGGGCCGGCGCCGAGCGGGCGCTGTGGGACGCGCACGTCGACGGGCTGCGCAAGGGTGTCGCGCCGGACGGGTCGTTGACCTACGCGCAGGTGGTGGGCGTCGTCAACGACGCCAGCGGCCCGGACGACTACGTGCTCGGCTCGTCGGGCGGTTTCCCCGGGGAGATGCACGGCGGGTGGCGGACCGGGTCGCCGCCGCTCGTCGGTGCGACGTCGGGCGCCACGATGGACCTGGAGTACGGCTTCTCCTGCATGGGGTACGAGGTCGCCGGCCCCTGGGGAGCGGCGATGGCCCGGGCCACGACCCACCCCGACGGGCTGGTCACCGCGCTGCTGGGCGACGGCTCCTACCTGATGCTCAACTCCGAGCTGTACTCCGCCGCACTGTCCGGCCACGCGTTCGTCGCGGTGGTCTGCGACAACGGCGGCTACGCGGTCATCCACCGGCTGCAGACCGGCCAGGGCGCCGACGGCTTCAACAACCTGCTCGACGACTGCGCCGGCCCTGGGGCCGAGGCCGGGATGCGGGTCGACTTCGCCGCGCACGCCGCGTCGCTCGGCGCTCATGTCGAGGCGGTCGCACCGGACGGCTCGGTCGAGGACCTGGCGGCGGCGTACGGGCGGGCGCGTGCGGCGGCCGTGTCGTCGCGGCGGCCGGCCGTCGTGGTGTGCCGCACCCACCCGTCGTCATGGACCGAGGCGGGGGCGTGGTGGGAGGTCGGAGTGCCCTCAGGGCTCGCCGGACGCCCGTCCTACGACGAGGAGAAGGCGCGCCAGCTGCGTTGGCTCACCGACTGAGGCGGCCCGGCCGCACCGGCCGCGGCCGCGGCTGCGGCTGGGGCTGGGGCTGCGGCGGCGGCGGCGGAGATCGTTTGCGACGTCTGGCCGCCCGACACGCCGGTACGCCGGCGTGTCGTGGCCTACGACGTCGCAAACGATCTCCGGTCAGGGCCAGTTCAGGTTGGGACGAGTTCAGGTCAGGCCGAGGGTCGGACCTCGCGGGCCTTGCGCACCGACCTGGCCTTCCAGGTGCCGGCCACGACAGACAGCGCGAGAATCATCAGGATCTCGACCGCGGCGGTGTCCCGGATGGCAACCGAGGCCAGAAGGAAGACCGCGCTCCCGAAGAGCACGCCTCCCACCATCGGACCCCCTCGCTCGGGCCGCCCACGCGGCGCCACTCGGGCAGTGTGCCGCAGGCGCCGGGAAGGTGACCGCCGCGGTGGAGCACCCGGCTGGCGGGGCTGCGGTGCACTAGATGACCCGGACGCCCGCCAGCGCGACCATCGTGCGTCAGCTGAACTCGGTGAGCGTCTTCTCCGCCTCGACCAGCCAGGTGCGCCGGGTCTCGGCTGCCGTCTCGGCCTCGACGGCCTTCTTCTCGTTCCCGGCTTCCCGGGCCGCGGCGGCGTCCTTCTCCAGGCCGGCGATGCTCGCCTGCAGCTGGGTCACCGTCGCCTCGGCGCGAGCGCGGGCCTCCGGGTTGGTCCGGGCCCACTCGGCCTGCTCGGCGGCCCGTACCGCCTCGTCGACCTTGCGCAGCCGGTTCTCGACGGCGTCCTTGGAGGCGCGGGGCACGTGCCCCGCCGCCTCCCACTTCTCGTGCACCGTCCGCAGCACCTGACGGGCCGCGCGGTGGTCGGTCACGGGCAGCAGCGCCTCGGCCTCGACGAGGAGCTTCTGCTTCTTCTCGAGGTTGGTCGCGAGGTCCGCGTCACGAGCGGCGAAGACCTCGCTCCGCGCGGAGAAGAAGACGTCCTGGGCCGCCCGGAACCGGGTCCAGAGCTCGTCCTCGACATCGCGCCGGGCCCGGCCGGCCGCCTTCCAACGGTCCATGAGCTCGCGGTACCTCTTCGCGGTCTCGCCCCACTCGCGCGAGGTCGAGAGAGCCTCGGCCTCCTTGATGAGCTTCTCCTTGCGGGCGGCCGCCTCGCCACGCTGCTCGTCGAGCTCCGCGAAGTGCACGCGGCGCCGCTTGTCGAACGTCGTCCGGGCGTGGCTGAACCGCTTCCACAACGCGTCGTCGGTCTTGCGGTCCAGTCGCGGAGCAGCCTTCCACTCGTCGAGAAGGGCGCGCATCCGGTCGCCGGTCTTCTTCCAGTCCGTCGACTCCGACAGCGACTCCGCCTCGGTGACGATCTTCTCCTTCGTCACGGCAGCGCGCTCACGGGCCTTGGCGCGCTCGGCGTCGCGACGCGCCTTGCGGGCGGTGATCGCGTCGGTAAGGGTGTCCAGCCGGGCAGCGAGCCCGGCCAGGTCACCGACGGCGTTGGCGTCCACGACCTGCTCGCGCAGGTGGTCGACCGAGGTCTGCGCGTCGGCCAGGCTCACCCCTCCGGACGCCACCCGCTGCTCGAGCAGCGGGACCTGCCCGGCCAGCTCGTCGTACTTCCGCCCGAAGTAGGCCAGCGCCTCCGGGCCCTCGGCGCCTGGGTACGAGCCGACCGAGCGCTCTCCGTCGGCGGTCCGCACCCAGACGGTGCCCTCGTCGTCGACCCGGCCCCACTCGGTCGGGTCCGACGGCGGAGGCGCGGGTGCGGCGGCCGCCACGGCCGGTGCTGCCGCGGGTGCCGCGGTGGCGGGCGTCGGGTGCGGGCCGGGAGCTGCCGGCGGTGAGACAGGCGGAGCAGGCGTGGGCGCAGAAGTCTCGGCGGGCGGGGAAGCGTCGGCCGGGTCGGCCGTCTCGTCCGACGGGGGTACGTCCGACAACGGCTCGGCCGAGACCTCGGGAGCAGGCTGCGCGGGAGGCAGGTCGGGCAGCGGCTCGGCCGGGACCTCGGGGGCGGGCTCTGCCGGGGGCAGGTCGGGCGTCGGCTCGGTGGGGA